>NZ_RZSC01000779.1:0-2682 GCF_003998155.1 Mesorhizobium sp. M1E.F.Ca.ET.063.01.1.1 | reverse complement strand
GGCTATCTCGGCATCGAGGAGAAGCTTGCCCGCTCGCCGGAGGCCTCCGGCAATGCCTATCGCAGCCAGAGCACGCTGCCGAAAACCATGGAGGAAGCGCTCGACCGCTTCGCTGCCTGCGAGCCGGTGCGGGCGCTGCTCGGCGAGGATTTCTCCCAGACCTATCTGCGCGTGAAGAGCGTCGAGCTCGACCTGTTCCAGACCGTGGTGACGGCGTGGGAACGCGACCATCTGCTGCTCAAGGTGTGACTATGGCTTCCAGTTCGACGGGTTTCAATTCCGGTCTCGATATCGGCAAATCCTACTATGTCGCCACCGCCAATCCGGCGCCGGACCATCCGGCGCTCGCCAGCGATGTCGAAGCTGACCTGGTGGTCGTCGGCGGCGGCTGCACAGGTTTGTCGGCGGCGCTTCATGCCGCCGAACGCGGCCTGAAAGTGGTGCTGCTCGAAGGCGGCAAGATCGGCTGGGGCGCATCAGGGCGCAATGGCGGCCAGATGATCCCCGGCCTTCGCAAGGGCGCCAAGGGGTTGGTCAAGGCGTTCGGACCGGAACGGGCGAAGGCGCTGTTCGACCTCGCCTTCGAGGCGCGGGGTCTGGTGCTCGACATCATCGAGCGCCACGGCATCGACTGCGATCTTCGCCTGACCGGTCATCTGGTCGGCGCGGTCAACGGCTCGGACATGCGAGACTTCGAGGAGGAGGCCGAGTGCCTCGCCAAGGTGATGAACTTTCCGCATGTCGAGATCCTGTCGGCGGCGGAGGCGCGGCGAATGGTCGACACGCCCTATCACGGCGCATCCTTCGAAAAGCTCGGCGGCCACATGCACCCGCTGAACTACACGCTGGGCCTCGCGCGCGCCGCTTCCGCCGCAGGTGTTGCCATCCACGAGAACTCGGTTGCGGTGCGCCTCGAGCGCGAGCCGTCCATCCGCGTGTTCACCGACAAGGGCTCGGTCCGCGCCCGGCATGTCGTGCTGGCAGGCGATGCGCTGCTCGAGGGACTGGAGCCGCGCGTCAACAGCCGCATCATGCCGATCGGCAACTACATCGTCGCCACCGAACCACTGGAGGGCGAACGCAATGTCATCCCGTCCAATGTCGCGGTTTCCGACACGCTCTTCGTGGTCAACTACTACCGCATGTCGGCGGACGGCCGCCTGCTGTTCGGCGGCGGCGAGCGCTATACGCCGTCGCCGCCGGCCGATATCGCCGGCTTCGTTCGGCCGCATATGGAAAAGACCTTTCCACAGCTCAAGGGCTGCCGGATCGATCACGCCTGGGGCGGCCTGGTGTCGGTGACGACATCGCGCCTGCCGCATGTCGGGCACTATGGCGAGGTCTATTTCGCGCATGGCTATTCCGGCAAGGGCGTCATCCTGTCGACGCTGTCGGGCAAGCTGCTCGCGGAAGCGATCACGGGCGACGCCTCGCGGCTCGACCTGTTCTCGACGCTGACGCCACTGCCGTTCCCAGGCGGCACCGCGTTGCGCGGGCCGCTCTATGTGCTGGGCATGTTGTGGTACGCCATGCGCGACCGGCTGAGGCATTGATGCGCCGGCTTTCCCGGCCGCGTCGGCATGGCTAATGTCCTGGCGCCGGGGATGAATCCCGGCGCGGTTGGCGTTCGTCATTGTGGGTCGGTGACAGGGTCGCGGCAAAGGAAGAGCGATGAATATCGAGCCGGGCAAACTGACCAAGAAGCAGCGACACGAGCTTATCCTGTCGGAGGTCAGGCGCTCGGCATCGATCCGCATCTCCAAGCTCGCCCGGCGCATCGGAGTCGCCGGCGAGACCATCCGCCGCGATCTCATCGAGCTCGGCGAGGCCGGGCTGATCAACCGCACCTATGGCGGCGCGACGATCTCGCTGATGACGTCCGAGCCGGTGATCGCCGAACGCGGCCTCACCATGGTCGAGGAGCGCGCCCGCATCGGGCGGGGCGCTGCCGGCCTGATCGAGAAAGGCGGCATCGTGATGATCGATGGCGGATCGACCACCTACGAGGTCGCGCGCGGCCTCTCCCTGCTCGGCCGGGAACTCACGATCATCACCAACTCCATCGGTGTCGCCTCGGTTGCCGGCGCCAATCCGGGCTTTCGCGTGATCCTTTGCCCCGGCACCTATGACAGCCGCGAGGCCGCCGTGCTCGGTGAGGACACGGTCGAATTCGTACACCGCTACAATGCCGACATCGCCATCATTGGCGCTTCGGCCGTGAATGCCGAAGGGCCGAGCGATATGATCTCCGGCGCGGCGGCGGTGAAGCGGGCGATGATGGCGCGATCGCTGTCGACGATGCTGGTCGTCACCAACGACAAGTTCGGCCGCAGCAGCCTAGAACGGGTCTGCGCTTTGAGTGAGCTTTCCGATGTCGTCACCGACAGCGAGCCGGCGCCGGAACTCCGCGCCGCGATCGAGGAGGCGGGCGCCGAGCTTCACGTCTTTGCCGGCTGACGGAGCCGGCGCAGCCAATCGGACTTCAAGCCGGAAACAGGAATGCCGAAGCGGGATCGAAGAAGATCTGCCGGCCCGAAGCGGCATCGGCGCTGTCCGGCTCCGCGGCGTCCGAGGTCGGCCTGACGTCGATCTCGTCGCCCGACGCGGTGCGCGCCACGACGCGGCGGCGGTCACCGAAGAAGGCGGCGTCGACGATCTCGACGGCGAGCGACGCGTTTCCCG
>NZ_RZSC01000778.1:0-2686 GCF_003998155.1 Mesorhizobium sp. M1E.F.Ca.ET.063.01.1.1 | reverse complement strand
CTGCGACCCGGCAACACCCCAATCAAAATAGTAGGAGTGAAGAAGGGTTGTTATGCCTCGGGCAGCGAATGAACGGATGAACCTGCGGGTGGCGGCGCAGGAGAAGGCGACGCTGATGCGGGCAGCCGCGCTTGTGCATGCGGATTTGACGGAGTTCGTCACCCGTGCGGCCCTGCGCGAGGCCGAAGCGGTGATCAAGAGCGCCGAGAGGATAGAGGTCTCGGAACGGGATTTCCTGCGCATTCTGGAGCTTTTGGACAACCCGCCGCCGCCGAATGAAAAACTACGGGCCGCGATCGCCGCCTTGCCGCGTGATCGATAAACCTTCCGGCCTAGCACGAGGAGCCTATCTCGAAGGCGCACGATCGCGGCGACTTCGATTGCGGCGATGCGGACATGAACGTCTTCCTTGCCCGTTATGCGCGCCAGAGCCATGAACAGAACGCCACCAAAACGTATTGTGCGATCGAAACGGCGCGGCCCGGTCGGATCCTTGGATTCTATTCGGTCGCGCCGTCGGCCGTTGATCATGCAGCCGTGCCGGCGCGCATGACCCCGCGGCTTGCGCCCCACGATGTCCCAGCCTTTCTGCTGCCGCGGATCGCCGCCGACGGATCGATCGCAGGGCCGGGCTGGGCGGTCAGCTGCTGGCAACCGCCGCCAGGCGGTGGCTGGTGACGGAAGGCGGCGGCATCCTTTTGATCAACGACGCCAAGAACGAATGCGCGGCCCATTGGAACGCTTCCGTCGGCGCCGGGCGCCTGCTGGGCCAGCCGCAAGGTCAGCCGCTTCGGCTGGCGGCGGATTTGCGGGCTGCGGGCCATCTCTGAGAGCCTCGTTCAATGAAGCTGGCCGGCGCTGTCCCTATGGAGCGAGGCATGCCGACGGGGCCGACCGTGGGCAGGGGGAGGGCCCCATTGACGTTATTGGCCGGTGCCCGATCACGGCCTTCCTTGCCCCTCGCGAGGGTGATTTCTGCGATGTCGGGCAATTCCCTCGTCTGCTTCGTCGGCCATCACTGAGTCCGCTCGCTCGATTCACGAGTCGCAGGAGTATTCGGCTTGGTTGGCTACCCGAACTCAGCACGGTCGCGACACCCATTGAATACCATAGCACCAAGTGCTATCTTTCGTCATGCCCGATCGAATATTCAAGACAGCTTGGTTCGCCAAAGCGGCGCGCAAGGGACGGCTTCCGGATGCAGCGCTTTTGCGCGCAGCCAGGGAGGCCGCGCAGGGCAAGGCGGACGATCTCGGCGGAGGCGTTTTCAAGAAGCGGCTCGGCGACAATCGCTTTCGCTCGATCCTGCTCGCCAGGAGCGGCGCGTTTTGGGTTTACGTCTATCTGTTCGCCAAGCAGGACAGGGCGAATATCGACGATGATGAATTGCGTGCGTTTCGCGAGCTGGCGGCGCTCTACAGGCGAAAATCCACCGCGGATTTGGACGCGGAATTGAATGCTGGAGCTTTGATGGAGATTGGTGATGGCCACTAAGCGGAAGTTCAAGAGCGACGCCTTCGAGGCGATCCACAGCGCGGTGGAGGGCATGGTGCGCGCCGGCACGGTCGACAAGCAGACCCTGCGCTCGTTCGACGAAGCCTGCCTGTCCCGGCCGACGCCATTCGACGCCACGAAGATCAAGGCGCTGCGCGAGCGCAATCACGTCAGCCAGCCGGTGTTCGCGCGCTATCTCAACACGTCGGAATCGACGGTGCAGAAGTGGGAGACCGGCGCCAAGCGGCCGAGCGGGCTGGCGCTCAAGCTTCTGTCGGTGGTCGAAAAGCACGGTTTGCAGGTGCTGCAGTAGGCCTTTTTTCAAAACGAACGATAAGGCAACATTATCATTCGTTTTATCACTCCGACAAGCTGTGCGTTTTGAAACGAAAATCGTGGCACAAAGCGCACGGCCGCTTTACCCTCGAAAGCATGATTCGCCTCGATCCCGCGACCGCCAGCCTCGCTGCGCCGCCCGCCGTTCCGGCCTGGGCGCTCGCAGCTAGCACCGTGTCCAGTGACGCCGACGCCGCCTTCCAGGCCGGCGCCGCCCTGGGCGCGCTCGACACGCTTGCCCGGGCGCAGGCTGCCTGGGCCGGCGCCTGGCGGCAACGGCTGGCGCTCAAATGCGCCGCCGCCAGCATGCGGCTGGCCGGCCGCGCCGAGGATGAAGCGGCCTTGCGCGATGCCTGGCAGCTCTGCCCTTCCGGCGCCGATCCCGGTCCCGCCGGCGCCATCTTTGGCGCCTGGCGCCAGCTGGCGCTGCAGCCGCCGGCGGTCGGCGCCGATCGTCTGGCAAAGGTGGCCGAGATGCTCGGGCTCGCGTGGGACGATGAGGCGCTCGCCGACCTCCGCACGAAGATCGAGGACGTGGCGGGGTCCCGGCGGCAGGCGCCGCTCGCCGCGGCGGCAATCGCCGCCCACGTCGTCGCCGTGCGCCCCGATGCCGAGCTTTTTGGCTGGTGGCTCGCCGACCTGGTGCTGGCGCAAGGCCTGCGCTGGCCGCGGCCGCTGCCGCTGTTGATGACGCAAGCCTTTGGCCCGGCCTTCCGCACCGACGGCGGCGGCGGCAAGCGCATCCGACCGGGCGAAAAAGGTTTTGAGCGCGCGGCAAAGCCGCCGCAGTGTGATGCGCTGTGTCGGCATTCCAGCCGCCTAGCAAGCTTCGCTGACGGGGTGGTGGGGTCAATCT
>NZ_RZSC01000777.1:0-2689 GCF_003998155.1 Mesorhizobium sp. M1E.F.Ca.ET.063.01.1.1 | reverse complement strand
GTAAAGTAGAATAGATTGATTCGCGGAAACTTTCCCACCTTCATTTCCGATAATTTGAGACAAGATTGATAGCGTCCACAGTCAAAGGTGGGCGCTATGAAAATACAAAAAGCTGTCTCGGCGGTCTCGGGGGTCAAGGTTCTGCTGCTGGCAATCGGTCTCGCCGGTCTGCCGAATGCGTCATCCGCCGGCGCGATTTCCGCCGGAAATCCCGCCCCTCAAACAATGCCGGCGCCGGCCAATCTCGGTGGTGTTTCGCTGGCCAGATTGCGGCCTTGGCAGCCTGCTGACGCCTACCGGATAAGCGTTGTCGCCGACGCCTACGGACCCCTTGGAACCTACCCGGCAGCGGGTTTCCCGAACGAAGAGGCTGCCCCTGGCATCGACCCGATCCAGGTTGACCCTATCCAGACTGGGGCGATCATCCCCGGCGTATTCGGGTCGGTCGCCTTGTCCATGCACAACTTCCCGGTCGCCGCGCGCTGGGCGCCGGTCTACAAGGCGATCGTCGACTGCACGCCGGGCAGCGCCTGCGACCATGAGAACGCGGTTTTTGGAGAGATCATCAACATTGCGGGTAAGAAGGGCTTCCGCGACAAGCTGGCCTTCGTCAACAGCAGCGTCAACCGGCTGATCGCCTATCGCAAGGACAGTGCCGTCTACGGCAAGCTCGACTATTGGGCGAAACCATCGGAGATCCTCGAACATCGCGCCGGCGACTGCGAGGATTTCGCCATACTGAAGATGGCGGCGCTGCTGCGCGCCGGGATCCCGGCGCAGAGCATGTCGCTCGTGGTGCTCCAGGACCGCCGCCGGAAATTCTTCCACGCCGTGCTGTCGGTGAGCACGGGAAGCGGCACCTTCATCCTGGACAGCCTCGGCAACAATGTGGCGATGGACAGCGATCTTCCCGACTACGTCCCGCTCTATTCCTTCAGCACCGATCGCGCCTGGATCCACGGATCGAAGTCCGGCGCTCAGATCGCCGACGTTGCCGGCGGTTTCGCGACGGTGGCTCCCGGCGAAGGCTCTTCGCCTGACGCGGCGGTGACGCCCGCGGCATCCGGCGTGGGCGCGAAATAGCTTGCTTGCAATCTAACCGTTGAAGACGAACGCCATCAAAAGCTCCGGCTCGGTCACCGGCGCGCGCACCGCGCTGAGCTGACCCCGGTAGCGGCGCTCGCCGGCGCCGATGACGAAGCCGGTGGTGACCGGGGTGTCGCCGTTCGCGTCGAGCCGGGCGAAGACATCGGTGACGTTCAGGTCCAACGCCAGCTTGAGGTCCTGCCTGCCGTCGTCGCCAGGTGCGTTTGGCAACTGACGCCTGACCAATTGTTGGAACGCCGTGTTGAAGGCCAGGATCTTCTTCGACGACGACAGCGCGAAGGCGGGGGAGGGGCAGGCGACCAGGATCGCGTTGATCGTCCGGATCGAGGCGAGCTTGCGCAACTCCATGCTTTCCTCGGCGAGGCCCCGCATGCATGCGACCCGGATCGCCGAGGTGAGATTGCCTTGGTCGGGATGATTTTCGGCGATCTCCTCGACCAGCATGCCGATCGTGCATTTGCGGCTTTCGGCCATCTGCTTCAGCGAGACCCAGAAGGCGCGCTCCAGCCGGATGCCGCGGCGCACGCCACCGCGCGCCACGACCCGGAACTCCGGACCGAAATCCTCCGCCGCCAGCGACGGCAGCAGCCGTTCGCGCGAAGCATCGGGGCGGGCGGCGCTATCGTTCACTCATCGCCTCCTGACGCGCCTTGTTGATGGGCTTCAAAAGGTAGTTGAGGATCGTCTTGCGGCCGGTCTTGATATCGACCGAGCAGATCATACCGGGGATGATCGAGTAAGTCTTGCCGTTCCTTTGCAGCGTGGATTTCTCGGTCGCGACGCGCACCTGGTAATAGGGTTCGCCCGTCTTCTGGTCGACGAGGCTGTCGGCGGTGATTGTCGAAACCTTGCCTTCGATGCCGCCGAAGATCGAAAAGTCGTAGGCCGTGACCTTGATCAGCGCGTCCTGGTCCGGCTGGATGAAGGCGACGTCTCGCGGCGAGACGCGCGCCTCGACCAGAAGGGTCTCGGAGGTCGGCACAATGCCTGCCACCACCGCGCCGGGCTGCACGAAGGAGCCGAGCGTGTTGACGTCGAGCGTGTTGACGATGCCGTCGACGGGCGAGCGGATGTCGGTCCTTGCCACTTTGTCGGTGGCGCCGCGAATGGTTTCGTCCACCACAGACAAGTCAGCCAGCGCCTGCGTCAGATCGCTAAGCGCCTCCTGCTGGAGCTGCAGGCCGAGTTCATTGACCTGGAGCTGCGCCTCGGTGATTGCTGCCTGCGTCTTCTTGATGGTCTCGCCCGCGAGGTTGAGCTGTCCATGCAGGTCGGTCTGCTCCCGCTCGACGCGGATCTGCTCGGTCTTGGCCATCAGCCCCTTCTTGACCATGGGTTCGACCAGCGCCGCTTCCTGGTCGGTGACGGCCAAGCTCTTGGACAGGCGATCCGAATTGGCATTGGCCTCGTCGAGCTCCTTTTCGCGCTGATCGAGGCGCGATTTGAGCACCGACAGCTTCACCTCGAAGTTGTCGCGGCGCGCCACGAGCAGCTTCTGTTCATTGTCGCAGATTTCCGGCGCAACCTTCTGGATTTCCGCCGGGCAGAGAAACGATCCCTCGACATTGCCGCTCTGCTCGAA
>NZ_RZSC01000776.1:0-2695 GCF_003998155.1 Mesorhizobium sp. M1E.F.Ca.ET.063.01.1.1 | reverse complement strand
GCTCGGCACAGATCGTCCTCAACGAGGCAACCATCTCTCTGCCGCTCGGCAGCCTGATCGACCTTGCGGCCGAAGCCGCGCGGCTGCAGAAGGAACTGGCCAAGGTGACCGAGGAGATCGCCCGCCTGCACAAGAAGCTGTCGAACGAGAAGTTCGTCGCCAACGCGCCGGAGGAAGTGGTCGAGGCCGAGCGCGAAAAGCTTGCCGAATATCGCGAGGCGCAGGAGAAGCTTTCGGTCGCTTTGACCAGGGTTCGCGACGCCGGCTGAACGGCAAGATTCGCTCCCGCTGGAGAGCGACTTTCCGAAGCGTCATCTGCCTGCGAGATAGGCATGCCGTTGCGTTAATTTTGACGTAAACGGAAACTTTAGGCCCTATTGTTGCCATAATGTAACAATGGGGCCTTTTTCCCCTAAAATGGCCTGTTTTTGAGCTGCATTGAAAGGTTTTTGCAGCTTTTTTCTGCCAATCGATACCTATTGGCCGCGATTAGGCTCGATTTCGCGGCCGGGTACAATGGCGAAAATGCGAGCTGTCAAGGGCGTACGTGTACAGCCCCTGAATTCGTTGTTGCGCCATTTACCCGAATTGGTTCTAGCTTGATCCCGCGTATTTTCGGGGAGGGAATCCATGAACATTTTGCGGCTCAAAGCACTGCTGGGGGCAGGGTGCTTTTCGCTGACTCTTATCGGTGCGGCAATGCATCCGGCGCATGCCGGCGGCCTGGAGCGCGGCGGCTACGACATCGATCTGCTGTTCGATCCAGCGCCTTTCGCCACGGAAGCGGAAGCGACTTTCGTGATGCCGGATCGCAAGTACAAGAATGCGCGCGGTCCCGGAGGGGCCGACCTCGGTTTCGGAACCACGGCTGACGGAGCCGAGGATTATTGGGTGCCGCGCATCGGCGGCAAGGTCCAGGTTGTCCAGGGTGTCGACTGTATGGTCGATTACTCACAGCCTTGGGGCGCGCACACTGCGCCCGGCGTGTGGAACGGCGCGTTCTCCAACATGGAGACCGACATCAAGAGCGACAACTACGCTGCAACCTGCTCTTACAAAATGGATGCGGGCAAGGGCCAGCTCCGCTTTATTGGCGGTGTTTTCTATCAGAAGGTTTATGGCTTCAAGGAAGACTTGGTGTCACCGCTGGTGCCCAACTTCGGTGGAACTGGTCGTGTGGACCTGACGAGCAACGGCTGGGGCTGGCGCGCCGGCATCGCCTATGAAATCCCTGACATCGCGCTGCGCGCGAGCCTCGTCTACAATTCGAAGGTCAAGCTCGACAACATCTCGGGCACGCTGGACTTGACGAATGTTGGCTTGGGTACGATCCCGATCTACGGCTCGACGCAATACATGCCGGATGTGGTGGAATTGAAATTACAGTCGGGCGTCGCGCCGGGCTGGCTCGCCTTCGGTTCGATCAAGTGGGTCAACTGGAGCGTGCTGCAGAGCGTGCCGATCTGCCCTGTGGGTGTTCCCGCCGCGCTTTGCTTCACGAATTCTCCAGCAGAGGTGACCTCGCTTGACCTGATGTATCGGGACGGCTGGACGGTTTCAGGCGGCATCGGCCACAAGTTCAACGATCAGTGGAGCGCCGCTGGTCAGCTTTCTTGGGATCGCGGCACCTCGCATGGTTATGGTGCCCAGACCGATACCTGGACGCTGGGCGGCGGCGTCGCCTACACGCCGAAGCCGAATATCGAGGTTCGGCTGGCTGGTGCGATTGGCGTGATGACCAGCGGCCATTCAGGGATATTGATTGGCGAGAACGGCAAAGTCGTCGGGGCGGATGCCAGCTACGACTTCGGCAACGATCTGGTCACCGCGATTTCGGGCGGCGTAAAGATCAAGTTCTAAGTCGCCACGAAGGATTGGGAAAAAAGCCGGGCAATGCCCGGCCTTTTTCGTTGTGCAATCAACGGCCTGGCCCGATCGGCCGACGTTATGTTGCATATGCGGGTCACAAACCGCGCCCTTCACAATTGTGACGTTTTAGCAACAGTTTATGAACAACCCCTGCGCTAGAAGTCAGGTCGGGGGAACTGCCCATTTCCCGCCATAAACCCGGAGCAACTCGAATAGGTCTCGGGATGCGTGCCAGGTTGGCCCGGCGATGAGGCAGGCCGCATTGAGGGGCGGCAAGGACGAGTATGGACGCCAGGGTGATCTCCAAGGCCAAGCTGCCCAGCCGCTACGTGACCGTTGGTCCGGCGCGCGCGCCGCATCGCTCGTACCTCTACGCCATGGGACTGTCGGCGGCCGAGATCGCGCAGCCGCTGGTCGGCGTCGCCAGTTGCTGGAACGAGGCCGCGCCCTGCAACATCTCGCTGATGCGCCAGGCGCAGGTGGTCAAGAAGGGCGTAGCGGCCGCCAACGGCACGCCGCGCGAATTCTGCACCATCACCGTCACCGACGGCATCGCCATGGGCCATCAGGGCATGAAGTCGTCGCTGGTGTCGCGCGAGGTGATCGCCGATTCGGTCGAGCTCACCATGCGCGGCCATTGCTACGACGCGCTGGTCGGCTTGGCCGGCTGCGACAAGTCGCTGCCCGGCATGATGATGGCGATGGTCCGCCTCAACGTGCCGTCGATCTTCATCTATGGCGGCTCGATCCTGCCCGGCAGCTATCGCGGCCGGCAGATCACCGTGCAGGACGTGTTCGAGGCGGTCGGCCAGCATTCGGTCGGCAC
>NZ_RZSC01000775.1:0-2699 GCF_003998155.1 Mesorhizobium sp. M1E.F.Ca.ET.063.01.1.1 | reverse complement strand
CAGGAGGAGCTTCCGGTGAAGCCTGAGAGTGCGTTCGGCCAAATCAAGGGCGCCGGCGGCACCCAAAGCAAGAGCAAAGGCTGACGGCAGGATGTTTGCGCGCGACAGGCTCGGATGAAGGTCGTGATCGAATTCTATCGCACGCGCGTTGCCGACGACGCGCACGCCGTCGTCGGCCGTGTGACCGTAGACGCGGCCGACCTCGACGCGGCGATCGAGATCGCGCGGCTTCTGGCAAGGACGCTGAACATGCCACAGTGGCCGGATGCCGTCGCAATCGCCGACGCCGACGGCCCGACGATCTATTCCAGCGTCATTGCCGCGCAGGCGGGCACAGACAAATGGCCGACATCATGAACGCCAGCAACCATCCCACCCATGTCGCGCGCAACGCCTGGGCACATCCGGGCCGGGAAGATGCAGGCGGCGCGCAGGCATGCGCCTTTAGGGACCATCAATATGGCCGCCGGGTCGAGCCCGATCGTTCCTGGACCGTCTATCACGTCTTCACCGGCATCCCGGCGTATGTGGACGGCGCTTTCATGATCGGGCTCAGCCGTTCGGAAGCGACCAAAAGCATGCTGTCCCTCAACCTTCGCAACAGCGAGCGCCGCAAGGAGAGGATCGCCGCGCGGTCAGTTCTTGTTGGCGTTCCCGAAATATCGGGAGGCCAATCATGACTCTAGCCTTCCCCAATCCCAGCCGTAGCTTCGATGAAGCGCGCAATGCCGTCTGCTTCATCGGCCATGACGGCATGTTTCAAATCCGTTTCTTCATCGAGGCAGAGGCGCTGGCCAAATCCGGCGTTGCCCTGGGTGGGAAGGTAAGCACCGAGACAGCCTGTCTTTCGGCATTTGACGCCTTACGGACCTCCATTCAGGATGTGGCCGGCAAGGTCTATGCCCGCAGCCGCCGCGACTCCTATACTTTGACCGCCGCCGATTTCCGGTAGCCGCATCCGGAATGCGATCAAGGCGGGTTGAATAATATGCCTACCACGCTCGTCTTTCCACGCAATCGGGCGTAGGGTGCAAGATGGCTGGCAAAAAATCCGGGTTCCCGTGGTTGTCTACATCGCCGGCCCGATCGGCTTCATTCTCATTGAGTCCGTCGCACAGGCATCCGATTTCCTGTTTGACCATTGGCCTGGAAACGACAGCCTGGCTTGGACGGACGCAATGAAGTGCTGCGCCGAAGATAGTGTTGCCGATGACGCGAGTGTCGCATTCCTCACCACGCTTAAGGGTGCGGGGACCAGCTACGATCGCACGGTTGAGATTTGCTGAGCTTGCGACAAGCGACTGCGCGGTTTTTAGCCACGTGCGCTGGCCGGATTGCGATCCACCATTCCAAATCTCAGCGAGCATTTTTGCTTAGCGAGACCACCATACCTGCATACGGAGAGTTCGAATGGCGATGAAGCCGAATTATCGATACGAGCGGAGTCAACGAGACAGGGCCAAGGCGGCCAAGAAAGAAGCCAAGCTTGCGGGGAAAGCTGCAAAGGAGAAACCTTCATCCGTAGAAAAGAAGGAAGCGCAGATGCCCGCTGCTGATGAAAGCTAAGGCATGGCGATGACAGAGCGCGAGACAGACAACTTCGAAATCGACGTAGAATGTCCCCGTTGCCATCATCAGGCAAAGACGCTCGTCGGCTGGATTCGTACTCACACCCAGATGGAATGCTCGAACTGCGGCGACATCATTGACATTGAAAGCAAGAACTTCAGGTGGCATGAACAGCGCTAAGGAAAGCCCTATGACGCCTTCCGAACCTCGGTCGCCGCGCCTTGCCGTTCTGATCGATGCCGACAATGCCTCGGCAAAGATTGCCGACGGGCTGTTCGAGGAGATCGCCAAGATTGGCGAGGCCAGCGTGCGTCGCATCTATGGCGATTTTTCCAGCTCGCGCTCGAAAGCGTGGGCAGACGTCCTTTCGAAGCACGCCATCATACCCCAGCAGCAGTTCGCCTACACGACAGGCAAGAACGCCTCGGACATCACGCTCGTCATCGACGCGATGGATCTGCTGCATAGCGGCCGGTTCGACGGTTTCTGCCTGGTTTCCTCCGACAGCGATTTCACCCGGCTCGCGGCCCGCATCCGCGAGCAGGGCATCGACGTGTTCGGCTTCGGGGAGCAGAAGACACCGGAGAGTTTCCGCCAGGCATGCCGGCGATTTGTCTATACCGAGAACCTGCTGCCGTCCGCGCCCGCGAACGAACCTGAGGCAGTATCGAGCATGAAGCCATTGCAGCCGCCTTCAGCTGCCGTGCCGATCATCCGGAAGATCATCGCGCAGATGGAAAGCGAGGATGGCTGGGTTCCGCTCGGTTCGGTTGGCACGCAGCTTGCCAATCTGGCTTCCGACTTCGATCCGCGCACCTTTGGTTTTCGCAAGCTGAGCGATCTCGTTCGCAAGACGAACGCATTCGAAATCGACCGTCCCGAGGGCGGAGCGTTACGCATCAGAATCAAACCGGAGGCAGCGCGAAGGGGCGGGCGGAAGACCTAATCGGTACGGTGCACGTTACGGAGTCCCTTGCAGGTTGGCTATCTATCGACCGCCTAGCTTTTCCATGTCCTCCCGGACCTGGCTCACCCGAAGGCAAAGCCTTGATCGATCTGCTCGACCAACGGAACAGGACCGGGAGGACATGGAAAAGCTAGGCGGTCGATAGATAGCCAACCTGCAAGGG
>NZ_RZSC01000774.1:0-2701 GCF_003998155.1 Mesorhizobium sp. M1E.F.Ca.ET.063.01.1.1 | reverse complement strand
ATCACATTGAGAACCACGAGAAGAAGCGCATGATGATGGCGCTGATCGATGAAGGCACGCCGATCGGCATCGTCGCCGAACTCGACGGCAGGATGGTTGGCTGGTGTTCAGTCGCGCCGCGCGAGACCTATCGCAGGCTGTCGAAGCAGCAGGACGACAGCGAGACCGGCGTCTGGTCGATCGTCTGCTTCTATGTGCCGAGGGTCCTGCGAGGCGGCGGGCTGGCTTCCGTACTGCTCGATGCTGCGATCGAGCATGCCTTCGCCAAAGGCGCGCGGACGGTTGAGGCCTATCCGGTCGACGAGGCCGCGCCGAGCTATCGTTTCATGGGTTTTCGCGACAGTTTCGTCGCGCGCGGATTCCATGAGGTCGGCACGGCCGGCACTCGCCGGCATGTGATGCGGCTCACCCGTTGATGCTGGCTCCAATGCATTTGTCGGGACACAGATACGGAACGGGCTACCGCCGCAGATCGCGCACGCCGAGTTCTTTCCACATCCACTCGAAACTGTAAGTCGCCATGGGATGAGTCGGGTCAGGCTGCTTGGCGATCTGATTTTCCATGTATTTCAGCCAGTCGGCGACCTTTTGTCGGCCGGCCGGAGTCTTGGCGGCCTGACGCGGCGTCTTGTTCCCCAACATTTTGACCGGCTGATCGAGAGTTTCCAGATAATGCCGATCCAGGTACTCGTGGACCTTCTGTTCGGCGATTTCGGGGGTGATGCTCGATCCCGACGTTTCGGCGCCGCTACGCGGCTCCTCGGCCATCATCTGTTCGACTGTCCTGATCTCAGTTAATGGCGCCCGGACAAGATCGCCAAGGACCTGTTGGATCAGAGCCGTTCCTCTTGCCGCGCGCGCGGCGGAATTGGCCGACAGATGCAGGAAACGGCCCTTCAACTCGACATTGCCAAGCACGAGCGGACCGTTGTCCATCGTGGTGTCCATAGAAGG
Source organism: Mesorhizobium sp. M1E.F.Ca.ET.063.01.1.1 (assembly GCF_003998155.1). Taxonomy (NCBI): domain Bacteria; kingdom Pseudomonadati; phylum Pseudomonadota; class Alphaproteobacteria; order Hyphomicrobiales; family Phyllobacteriaceae; genus Mesorhizobium; species Mesorhizobium sp. M1E.F.Ca.ET.063.01.1.1. The sequence continues at coordinate 1,747 of NZ_RZSC01000774.1, read as the reverse complement.
AGCGGCCGCCGCTTTTGTTTTGTTGCCGCTTTTCGGGGTCTCCTCCAGCCAGTTCCAGAATTTCGCGTCTGCTTGAGACAAGGCCGGAATATCGTTCAATCGAGCGGCGATATCCTCCTGCCTCACGGCGGACCCGAGGGGAAAGCGAACGTTGTGGAATGCGATCTCGTCACCATCGGTATTCTGCAGCCGAGGCCCCGCGACCCTTCCAAGCGTGTCGAACAACCATGAGAGCGTGAACATGAAAGCTGCCGCCTGCAGCTCGTCGTCTTTGATGGCAGGCAGCTTTTTCGCATTTCTTTTGCCGAACAGGCCCCGCAACCCGTCGAACAATGTTTCCGTGGCCTGAGGGGTAAAGGGCAAGACACCGCCAGCCATGACGTTTTTGCCCATGATGGGTACGATCCGCGCGGCAAGCCTGTCCCACTGCTTCAACGTCTTGGTGGCAGTGCCCTCGCTGACGACGATCGGCTCACCGCCGCGGATAAGGTCGCGTGCCATAAAAGACGTTCCTGGAACGACGTCGCTCACCTCATACAAACTCATGACGGAGGTGCGCAGCGCCACCATATACGCCCTTGATTGCGCGCTTTCCTTCCAGCCTCGGCGCTTCAGATATTCGTCGACCATGTTGGTGGGTTCGCCCTCGAAATCCTGCGTCAGGAAATCCTCGAAAACGCAACCCCAAAGGGCGTTCGTCCAGTGGTCACCGAGGACTTCGGCAAGGTCTTCAAAATCCCCTTCGCCCTCGTCGAGGACCGGGCCGAAATGCTCGTTGAAAACTGCCTCGAAGCATTCGCGCCATTCGTCACGGGCAAGAAATTTCATCAGCCCCCTGAGATCGTGGCTGGTCGGCATGGAACTTCTCCAGATTCTTGCGCGCCGGGCACCGCGCGACGCGGGTTCGCTGCCATTATTTGTCGGGCTATTTTCAGCGTCGCTCCCGCAACCAGGCAAGGCCTGGGCAACGATTTCCCGGTGTTTCTTCCATGCGCCTTTCCGCCAGAGCGTTTCTGCGGCGCCCGCCAATTCCATCGGGCCCCCAAAAATGCCTCAGAGATCACGGCAGTTTTACTCGCTCGCAATCATGGACCGACCAGAATGGAGCCAATGAACGACCTTCTCAACACAGGCACGATCATCGCCGCGGTGCTTGGCCTTGCCGTTAGTCAGGCCTCGGCAGAAACCGCGCACATCTTCTGGAAGGATCTGCGCCCCGCGACGCAGGCGGTTGCGGCTGACGCCAACCTGCCAATGATCGCGGCCAAACTGCCCGATCACGGCGAAACATTGTCTCTGAGTCTCCAGGACAAAACCATTCAGCTGGCCGGCTATGCCTTGCCGGTCGATCGCGATGGCGACCTCGTCTACCAGTTCCTGTTGGTGCCATGGACGGGTGCCTGCAGCCACATGCCGACGCCGCCGCCCAACCAGATCGTGCTTGTGACGCCGGCACATCCCTACAAGATGGCGAAGGCCTATCAATCGGTTTCGGTCACCGGCGTGCTGAAGCCCGGCATGTAGAAGAGCCAGCTCTTCATCCTCGACGGCGTCTCGATCGTCCAGTCGGGCTACACGGTGCGCAGAGCCGAAGTGGCAAGCGTCGATACCGTGCCTGACGCGGTCACGCTGCCGGTCAACTCGCCGTGGAATTTCCTCAACAAAAAGAAGAATTAGGCTCTATCGCTTCAGATAACAGTCACGCCGCGTTCGCGCCGGATTCCTTGTCGAGCACCATGTAGTCGAG
>NZ_RZSC01000773.1:0-2703 GCF_003998155.1 Mesorhizobium sp. M1E.F.Ca.ET.063.01.1.1 | reverse complement strand
GACCAGAACCTCGACCAAAGCCTGGAGCGGCTTTTCGGCCTGCTCGGCATCAGGTCGATCTCGACCGATCCCGCCTATGCAGCCGACTGCCGCAAGGGCGCCGAGTGGCTGGTGGCCGAGCTCAAGCTGATCGGCTTCGATGCCAGCGTGCGCGACACGCCCGGACATCCGATGGTGGTGGCGCATCACGAGGGGCCGGCCGGCGCGCCGCATCTGCTGTTCTACGGCCATTACGATGTGCAGCCGGTCGATCCGATCGAGCTTTGGGAGACCGACCCCTTCGCGCCGTCGATCAAGGAGATCGAGCCCGGCCGCAAGGTGATCGCCGGGCGCGGCTCGGCCGACGACAAGGGCCAGCTGATGACCTTCGTCGAGGCATGCCGCGCCTGGAAGCAGGTGCATGGCAATCTGCCCTGCCGCGTCACCATCCTGTTCGAGGGCGAGGAAGAGTCCGGCTCGCCGTCGCTGAAGCCGTTCCTCGAGGCGAACGCGGCCGAGCTCAAGGCGGATTTCGCTTTGGTCTGCGACACCAGCATGTGGAACCGCGAGACGCCGTCGATCTGCGTGTCGCTGCGCGGCATGGTCGGCGAGGAGGTCATCGTCAAGGCAGCAAGCCGCGACCTGCATTCAGGTCTCTATGGAGGCCCGGCCGCCAATCCGATCCGCATCCTGGCCAAGGTCCTCGCCGACGTTCACGATCAAAACGGCCGTGTCACCATCCCAGGCTTCTATGACGGCGTCGAGGAGACGCCCTCACAGGTGCTGAAGTCCTGGGAGGGGCTTGGCGAGACCGCCGAGACATTCCTCGGTCCGGTCGGCCTCTCCATTCCCGCCGGCGAAAAGGGCCGTTCCGTGCTCGAGCTCACCTGGGCGCGGCCGACGGCCGAATTCAACGGCATCATCGGCGGCTATACCGGCAAGGGGTTCAAGACGGTGATCGCGGCGGAAGCCTCGGCCAAGGTGTCGTTCCGGCTCGTCCACAAGCAGGATCCGAAAAAGATCCGCGCCGCCTTCCAGGGCTTCGTGCGCGAACGCATCCCGGCCGACTGCTCGGTCGAATTCCATCCGCATGGCGGCTCGCCGGCGATCCAGCTCTCTTACGACTCGCCTTTCCTGACCAAGGCCAAGGATGCGCTCTCCGACGAATGGGAGAAGCAGGCCGTCACCACCGGCGGCGGCGGCTCTATTCCCGTGGTCGGCGACTTCCAGACCTATCTCGGCATGGAATCGCTGCTGGTCGGCTTCGGCCTCGATGACGACCGCATCCATTCGCCGAACGAAAAATACGAGCTCACCTCCTTTCACAAGGGGCAGCGTTCCTGGGCGCGCATTCTCGATGCGCTGACGCGTTGAGCGAAAATCACGAACGACGTGCAAATCAAGTTTTTGTTGATTTTTCCCCGGATCGCGGCGAGGACGGACCATCTAGCACAAGGTGCAGCGCGTCCCTTGCGCATCCCAAAGGACGCGCGGCGCCGCAGGCCGCGATCCGGAGAAGAGAATGACCGACGTCCGTTTCCACAAGAACGATCTGCCGGACCTGTCCCGCTACAATGTCGGGGCCGTGGCCATCGACACGGAAACGCTGGGGCTCAATCCGCATCGCGACAGGCTCTGCGTGGTGCAGATTTCGCCTGGCGACGGCAGCGCCGACGTCATCCAGATCGCTCCCGGCCAGAGGAAGGCGCCGAACCTCGTCAGCCTGCTCAGGAACCGTGCCATCACCAAGCTGTTCCACTACGGCCGCTTCGACATCGCCGTGCTCTACAAAGCCTTCGGCGTCATGGCCGAGCCGGTGTTCTGCACCAAGATCGCCTCGCGGCTGACCCGCACCTACACCGACCGCCACGGGCTGAAGGACCTCTGCAACGAGCTGCTCGGCATCGGCCTGTCGAAGGCGCAGCAATCCTCGGACTGGGCGGCGGAGACGCTGTCGCCCGAGCAGCTCGAATATGCCGCCTCCGACGTGCTCTACCTGCACCGGCTGCGCGAGGTGCTGGCCGCGCGGCTGGCGCGCGAGGGCCGCACCAAGGAGGCCGAGGCCTGCTTCCGCTTCCTGCCGACGCGCGCCAGGCTCGACCTGATGGGCTGGGCGGAGGAAGATATCTTCGCGCATAGCTGATGGAACCCGGCGCGTTGAAGCACGTTCCTGCCGGTCCATTGTCGGAGCGAGATGCGGAGGGAATGAAATGGCAGAGCGCAAACCGATCGCGAGCGCGCCGAAAGACGGCTCGAAAGTCACTGTCATGTGGAAGGACGGCGACGGCGTGATCAACGAATCCGTCGGCCAATATCGCGACGGCGGCTGGTGGGTCTATACCGACAGCAACACGCAAAAGAAGGTCGATCCGACGAGCTGGCGGCCCGCATCGGGCGATGACGACGAATGAAGCTGGCGCTGGCGAGGCCGGCTGCTTTCCAATAGGTTCGAACCGTCGCAATCGGAGGCCGATTCGGGGCTTGTTGCTCCGTTGGTCCTCCGCTCAAGGAGGGATTGGCAATGGGAATTGAAAGCCTGCTCGTCTTCATCATCATCGGCGCGATAGCCGGCTGGCTCGCCGGCCTCATCGTCAAGGGTTTCGGCTTTGGACTGGTCGGCAATATCGTCGTCGGGATCGTTGGCGCCTTGATCGCCGGCTGGCTCTTCCCAAGGCTGGGGTTCACCATCGGCGGCGGCATTTTTGCCGCGATCATCCACTCCAC
>NZ_RZSC01000772.1:0-2704 GCF_003998155.1 Mesorhizobium sp. M1E.F.Ca.ET.063.01.1.1 | reverse complement strand
AGCTGTCGCAGGCGGCGGGCGCCGCCGAGCGGCTGACCGAGATCCTGGCCGAGAAGCCCGCCATCCTGCCGCCTGTCGATCCGCAGCCGCTGCCGGCCAAGGCCAAGGGCGCGATCAGCTTCGATGATGTCTCCTTCTCCTATCCGGCCCGGCCGGACCGCGCCGCCGTGCACGGCCTGAGCTTCCAGGTGAAGCCCGGCGAGACGGTGGCGATCGTCGGTCCTTCGGGCGCGGGGAAAAGCACCGTCTTCTCGCTGATCCTGCGCTTTTACGATCCGGAAAGCGGCCGCATCGTCATCGACGGCGTCAACGTACGCGAAGCCGATCCGGCCGCGGTCCGCGAACGCATCGCCATCGTGCCGCAGGACGTCACCATCTTCGCCGCAAGCGCGCGCGACAATATCGCGTTCGGCCGGCCGGGCGCCACAAATGCCGAGATCGAGGCGGCGGCGAAGGCGGCGCTCGCCGACGAGTTCATCACCAAGCTCGAAAAGGGCTATGACAGCCAGGTCGGCGAGCGCGGCGTGACGCTCTCAGGCGGCCAGCGCCAGCGCGTGGCGATCGCCCGCGCCATTCTGCGCGACGCGCCGATCCTGTTGCTCGACGAGGCGACCTCGGCGCTCGACGCCGAAAGCGAAACACTTGTGCAGACGGCGCTCGAGCACCTGATGCGCGGCCGCACCACCATCGTCATCGCCCACCGGCTGGCGACGGTGCTCAAGGCCGACCGGATCCTCGTCATGGAGGGCGGACGCATCGTCGAGGAAGGCACGCACAAAAGCCTGGTCGCCAAGGGCGGCACCTATGCGCGGCTCGCCAAGCTGCAGTTCGAGACGGGAGCCAGCGCCTTCAAGGGCGCCGCGGAGTAGCCACGCCACAAAGTCGCCGGTTCCAGGCTGCTCCGCGTCAGTCGCCGTAGCGCCTGCGCAAATGCTCGGTGAAGTAGGCGGCGTTGAGCCTTTCGCCGGTGGCGCGTTCGAGCAGATCCGGCGTCGACCAGCGCGAGCCCTGGGACCAGATCCTTTTGCGGCGCCAGTCATTGATGGCGCTGAAATCGCCCTCGGCGAGATCCTCGTCCGCGGACGGGTGCTCCCTGGTGAGCGCCGCCCATTGCTGCGCCGCCATCATGGCGCCCAGCGTATAGGACGGGAAGTAGCCGAAAGCGGCACCCGGCCAATGCACGTCCTGCATCGGCCCGTCGGCCGGGTCGTCGATGGTCGACAGGCCGAGATAGTCGCGCATCTTGGCGTCCCACGCCTCGGGCAGGTCGGCGGCCTCCAGCCGGCCGGAGACGAGTTCCTGCTCGAGCTCGTAGCGCAGGATGACATGCAGCGGATAGGTGACCTCGTCGGCGTCGACGCGGATCAGGCCACGCTCGATATGGTGGACATGCGGCAGGATGTCGTCGATCGACCATTCTTCGCAGAGATGCTTTTCGACCACCGGCAGCGCCCAGCGCCAGAAGGCGGGGTTGCGGCCGATCTGCTTCTCGACGAAGAGGCTCTGGCTCTCATGCACGGCCATGCCGCGCGCCTTGCCGAGCGGCCAGTGCGACCAGGCTTTCGGCAGGTTCTGCTCGTAGAGCGCATGCCCGGTCTCGTGCAGCACGCCCATCAGCGCCGACAGGAAATCGGAGGTCTTGTAGCGGGTGGTGATGCGCACGTCGGTCGGTACGCCGCCGCAGAAGGGATGGTGCGACACCGACAGCGAGCCGTGCGTGAGGTCGAAGCCGACGGCCGCCATCATGGCAAGGCCGAGTTCGCGCTGACGGTCGATGGCGTAGCTGCCGGAGAGCGGCTTCAGGGGGTGTTTTGCTAGCCGCGCATCCTGCACCGCCAATGCGTGCGGCAGGAAATCACCAAGGAAGGCCTTCAGTTCGGCAAATACCGGCGTGATGTCGGCGGCACGGTTGCCTGGATCGTATTGTTCCATCAGCGCGTCATAGGGATCGAGGCCGAGCGCGTCGGCGCGCAGCGCAGCCTCCTCCCGCACCAGTGCCACGACGCCTTCCAGCGCCGGCAGGAAGCCCGCCCAGTCGTTCTTGGCGCGCAGGTCGCGCCAAAGCTGCTCCGAGCGCATGCGCGCCGTCGTCTGGCGCTCGACGAATTCGACCGGCAGGCAGGTGAGATTGGTGTATTGCCGGCGCAGCTCCCTGACCGCGGCCTGCTGCTCGTCGCCGAGTGGCTCGGCTTCGGCGGCTGCGATCCAGTCGCCGATCTCGGGTGCGGTCGCCTGGGCGTGCAGCATGCCGGCAAGCACCGACGTCGCTTCGGCGCGCTTCTCGCCGCCGCCAACCGCCATATGGGTCGCCTCGTCAGCGCCGAGGATGGCCAGCGCATGTTCCAGCGCTTCGAGCTTGTGGCCGAGTTCATCGAGTTTTTGGAAGGACATGTCGGATCTCAACTGGAAATTGGCTGGCGGGAAAAGATACCAACGCGCAGGGCTTGGCAACCCTGATCCAGCCGGTTCGGGGCAGGCCATCTTGCCTATCGATGGCGGCGCGTGATCAATGTCCGAATCGAACGGGCGGAGGGGACAATGGTCGGCAATATCCTGGTCGGGCTGGTGGCGCTGATCCACTGCTACATCGTCTATCTGGAAATGGTGCTGTGGGACACGCCGCGCGGCCACAAGGCGTTCAACCTCAAGCCGGATTTCGCCAGCGCTTCAAAAGTGCTTGCCGCCAACCAGGGGCTCTATAACG
>NZ_RZSC01000771.1:0-2707 GCF_003998155.1 Mesorhizobium sp. M1E.F.Ca.ET.063.01.1.1 | reverse complement strand
GAATCATAGACGACGTCGCATTTGCGGCCGCCGGTGAAGGCGGCGACGCCGGCGACGAAATCCTGCTCCTTGTAATTGATGACATGGTCAAAACCATGCGCCTTGGCGAGTTCGATCTTGTCGGCGGAGCTCGCCGTGCCGATCACGGTCGCGCCGAGATGCTTTGCCCATTGGCCGAGGATGAGACCGACGCCGCCGGCGGCGGCGTGGTAGAGGATCGTGTCGCCTGCCTTCACATGATAAGTGCGGCGCAGCAGATATTCCGCCGTCATGCCCTTCAGCATCATGGCCGCGGCCTGCTCGTCGCTGATGCCGTCCGGTAGCTTGACCACGCGGTCGGCGGCGATCACCCGTTCCTCGCAATAAGCGCCGACATTGACGGCATAGGCGATGCGGTCGCCCGGCGTCAGCCAGTCGACGCCGTCGCCGACGGCCAGCACCACGCCGGCCGCCTCGCTGCCCGGGATCAGCGGGAAGCCGCCGGGCGGCGGGTAAAGGCCCGAACGATGATAGACGTCGATGAAGTTGAGGCCGATCGCGGTATGCCTGACCAGAACCTGTCCGGCACCTGGCTGGCCGGGATCGGCATCCTCATAGGTCAGGACTTCGGGGCCGCCATGGGCGTGGATGCGGATTGCCTTGGACATCGCTCAACTCTCTCGGGTCTCTCGGGGTACGCACAGGATCCAGAGCTTGATCCCGAAAGGTGGGAACCGGTTTTCGGAAAAGATCATGCTCCAACAAAAAGTTAGGTCAGGGTTTCTTGGCGCCAAGATTGGGGAACAACTGCATGATTCCCCCGATGCAGGCGAGATAGAGCCCGGTGATGGTGATGCCGATCTTGGTGAAGTCGCTGACCTGCTCACCCAGGACGCCGATCTGGTTGTAGAAGCTGGCGAGTGCGGCCTGCGCCAGCGCAAGCGCGCCGAAGGCGCACCACAAAAGGGTAATGCCGAGATTGGCCGGCCTGAGCCTCACCACCCGCACCGGGTGGATGAAGTTGATCGGCAGGAAGGTGAGGATGCCGGCGACCACGACCACGGCGAAGGAAACCCACGGTCCCGGTTCGATGACGAAGAGCGTGAACACCACCATGTTCCAGACCACCGGGAATCCCTTGAAGAAGTTTTCCTTCGTCTTCATGCCGGTGTCTGCGTAGTAGATCGCGCTCGACACCACGATGATTGCCGCCGACAGGAAGGACAGGTTCTCGCCCATGAAGCCGCGCTGGTAGAGCGCGAAGGCCGGGATGAGCACATAGGTCACGTAGTCGATGATGTTGTCGAGCATCTCCCCCGACCAGGTCGGCAGGATCTCCTTGACTTCGAGCTTCCTGGCGATCGGACCGTCTATGCCGTCGACGAACAGGGCCAGCCCCAGCCACCAGAACATCGCGGTCCAGCGCTCCTCGCTCGCCGCGACCAGCGATAGGAAAGCCAGGAACGAACCGGACGCGGTCAGCAAATGTACGGAAAAAGCGCGTGCCTGCGGCCACGTCACTTTCTTCTTGGGCCGCGGAATCCGCTCCGCGATCTTCTTGGCCGCTTTCCTGGCCGCTGTGTTCTTGCTCACGGTCCCCGCCAGTCCAGCTTGCATATCTCGGCCGAACGGCCGGCGAAATTCCAGTTGCGGCCAAAGGCGCGCATCTTGCTCTTGTCGGACTTCGCCACGATGATTTCCGGCGCGATCCAGTATTCGGAATTGGTGATCACGGTATCCTTCTCGCGGTCCTTGCCGGGTATAGGCGTGACCGCGCCGTCGATAATCCTCGGTATCTGGAAGACGCGCGTCTTGTCGCGCGTCTCGTAAGTGATCGGCACCTGCTCGATGCCGAGAAATTTGCCGACCAGGATCGACAGCAGCGATGTGGTCCCGCCGGCCTTGCCGGTGAAGATTTTTGTCAGGGCCTTCACCGCATAGACCGAGGCGCGCTTGTCGATGAACAGGCCTGCGGTCCAGTTGCCGCGACTCATATAGCCGGGGATTTCCATGACCAAGCCGAGATTGAGACCGGAGAGGTCGACCTCGCCGAAATGGCCGGCATCGATGCGGAAACCAGCCCAGGTCTGGCAATAGCCCTCGGTCGGCGGATGGCTGCCGAGCGACAAAACGCAGGGGCAAAAAACCGTGCAATTGCAGGAGAGTACCAGCTCTCCCTTCATCGCCCAGCTTTGGTCCGTCATCGAGTTCTCCCTCACGCCGAAACTAATAGCAGGGCGGCAGCCCACACAAGCAGTATCGCACCGGCCACCTGGCTTGCCACCCTGCCGGTGGTCTGTTTTTCGATCAGGGTGAACAGGCCGATCAGCGCCATCCAGAAGATGTTCATTGCCCCGACGGCAAACATCACCAGCATCAGCGCCCAGCAGCAGCCGAGGCACCAGACGCCCTGCTCCATCCCCAGGCGAAAGATGCGCCCGGGTTTCGCGCTCCAGTTGGCGAACAGGATCGAGAACGGGTTCCGGCATTTCTTCAGGCAGGCCTGCTTCAGACCGCTGAATTGATAGAGGCCGGCAATCGTCAGGGCTGCTGCCCCGGCAAGCCCGGCGACAGGATCGAGCACCTGCCCCGAGGCGGCAAAAGCATAGATCGTAAGCGTCAGCGCTGCGAACACCACTGAGGCGGCAAGCCAGGTCGCGAGGTATCCCACCACCAGAACGAGCGGATGGACCACCGGCTCCCTCTTGATTCGGGCGGTATCCGCAAT
>NZ_RZSC01000770.1:0-2708 GCF_003998155.1 Mesorhizobium sp. M1E.F.Ca.ET.063.01.1.1 | reverse complement strand
GTCTTCGGCCAACTCGCCGATGTCGAGCACGAGGAATGCCCCGCAATGATCGCGCATCCTTCGCGCCACCAGCCGCGCGACCTCACCGGCGAGGTCACTATCGGCAGCGATCAGATAGGAGGCGTTGGCGGAAACAATTTGGAACGCCGCATGCTGCTGCGACCCGACATGGACGCAGAGAAACGGCAGCGGCCGATCGATGTGTAAACGGTTGCCGTCGCCGAACTCGCGGCGGATTGGCTTGCTCTCCCGGAAAAGCGCGTCCAAGTCCGCTTCGATCCTGGCCAACGGAGACATAGCCTCAACGAGCTTTGGCTTCATGTCATGCCCCGCAACGCAGCCTCGAGAACTGGCACCGTGGACCCAAGCATGGAACGCAGCCGTTCGATCGCTGCCCAGTCGGGTTCGCCGCTCCATTCGTCCATGAAGATCTTCTTGAACTCGACCGCTATGGCACACCCGGTCCCGGGGAAATTGGCATGGACGAAACGGGCCTGCTCGCCCTTGCCCTGGAACGACACATTCTCACGCACATCGATCGGCTCGCCGTTGAAATCCTGGCCGCGCAGCGCCTCCGTGAAGGCGTCGACGACCGGCGCCCAGCGCGCGCGGTCCATCGAGAACGTGCCGATATTGATATCAGGCGCGCCATCTTGCGACGCAGGCACTGCTTTCGGCCCTGCACGCCGGTGGTTGTAGCTGTGGACGTCGACAAGGACGAACCTGCCGTAACGTGTCTCGACATCGGCAAGGACACGCCTGAGCTCGCTGTAGAAAGCGTCGTGAAAGGCGAGAGACTCGTCCACAACGTCCTCGGCCGGTGGCTCTCGCCATACGTGCAGGCCCCAGGACTGGTCCGGCGACCGATAGACCGCAGCCTCGCGCGCTCGGTTCAAATCGACTTGGAAGCGCGATCGATGAACGATAATCTGGGTTGGGAAATCGGCAATGAAGTGCTCGGTGAAGGGATCCTCCTCCCGCAGCCGATCAGGGTCGGGGATGCACATGAGCGACTGGCAAGCGCGCCCGACGTCGGAGCCGCTGTGGATCGCCGTGCCAATGACGGGGGAATCGCCAAGCTTGATCGTCCAGCCTGCCGGTGACCCGCTCGCAGCATTGTTGAAAATGGGCTTGCTCACCATCCATCGAAATGCGTGGAGAGAGCGGACGGTTCCGGGTCCAACCGGTTGACGCTTGCACCACGACCACATTGTCTCGCTGAAGAACTGGCTTCGCCCGGCACCTCACGCCGCCAGCACGGCCTGATCCAGCCCGCGGATGATCTTCGCCAGCTCCAAGCATTCGTCCTGGCGCACCTTGTTGCGCCGCCAGGCCATGCAGATCATGCGCTGCGGCATCGGCTCCTGAAACGGCACGATCCTGAGATCCGGCATGACGCCGGCGGCATTTGCCGCCATTTCGGGAACCAGCGTCACGCCCAGCCCATGCGCCACCATCTGCAGAAGCGTCGTCAGACTCGTGGCGCCGTAGCTTGCCATCGCCACCGGCCGCACGTTGCCGCAGACGGCCAGCGCCTGCTCGCGCAGGCAGTGCCCTTCTTCCAGCAGCATCAGGCGCTCCAGCGCCGGGCTTTCCGGCGGCACCGGCGGCGAGGCGAAGGCTGGATCTCCGGCGGGGACCGCAAGGAAGAAGCGGTCGGGGAAAAGCTCTTCGGTGACCAGCCCTGGATGGTCGAGCGGCAGCGCGGCGATGAAAGCGTCGAGCCGGCCCGAGGCACTGTCCTCGACCAGCGATGCAGTCACCGCCTCTCGCAGTTCGAGCTGCAGCGCCGGGAAGTGCCGCTTCAATTCAGGCAGGACCCGCGGCAGGAGATAGGGCGCCACCGTCGGGATGATGCCCAGTCGGAAGCGCCCTTCCATGGCGGGACGGCCGCGCCGCGCAGTCGTCTCTACGTCACGTATGTCGGCAAGGATGCGCTCGATGCGCGGCTGCAGGACGAGCGCCTCGTCGGTCATCCGCACCGTCTTGCCGCCGCGTTCGAACAGAGGGCAGCTCAGCCGCTCTTCCATCTCGGCGATCTGGGCGGAGAGCGCCGGCTGGCTGACACCGGCAAGCTTGGCGGCGCGGCCGAAATGCAGCGTCTGCGCCAGCGCGTCGAAATAAAGCATCTGCCTGACGGTGAGACCGATCATAAGGAAATCCTATCGGAAAAAACAGGAAAGGCAATTTGTCTTTATCGTTAAGCCGCCCTAGTCTGGAATCGTTCCAGATTGGCGCGGCCGCTGGCCGCCCCGGAAACCCAATTCAAACTCGGCAAAATCGGAGAGTAAGATGGACGCGAAAACCGACGACAACAGCGCTGGCAAATGCCCCGTGGCGCATGGATCCGCCGGCCGGACCAACCGCGACTGGTGGCCGAACCAGCTCGACCTTGGCGTTCTCCACCAGCAGTCGAACCTCTCTGACCCAATGGGCGAGGACTTCGACTACGCCAAGGAATTCCAGAGCCTCGATCTCGATGCGGTGGTGAAGGACCTGCACAAGGTGATGACGGATTCGCAGGACTGGTGGCCGGCCGACTTCGGCCATTACGGGCCGCTTTTCATCCGCATGGCCTGGCACAGCGCCGGCACCTATCGCATCGGCGACGGCCGCGGCGGCGCCGGCGCCGGTCAGCAGCGCTTCGCGCCGCTGAACAGCTGGCCGGACAACGCCAATCTCGACAAGGCGCGCCGGCTGCTCTGGCC
>NZ_RZSC01000076.1:0-15662 GCF_003998155.1 Mesorhizobium sp. M1E.F.Ca.ET.063.01.1.1 | reverse complement strand
AGATCGCCACGTCGGCGGAATCTAAGCCGCTGGCGTGGGGTGCGATCGGCGTCGAACCGCAAGGCTATGAACCGGATCTCCTGCGGGCGATCAACGCCAAGCTGCCGCAGTACAAGTTCGAGATGGAAGGTGTCTCGGATATCGCGCAGGAAACCGGCCTCGCCACAGGCAAGTACGACATCGCGGTTGGTGGCTACTACAAGTCGCCCGAGCGCGCCAAGCAGTTCCTCATCCCGGAAAACCCCATGGGCGCCAGCCTGATGAAGATCTACAGCAAAAAAGGCAGCGGCATCAAGGAAATGAAAGACCTGGTCGGCAAGAGGATCGTTCCGACGACCGCCGGCGGCGGAACCTACAAGTTCATCATGAACTGGCAGAAGGAGAACCCTCAGTACAAGCTTGATGTTACGGCATCGAGCGCCGGCATCCCCTATCCTAACCGCTTGGACGAAGTGGAGACCGGCAAGTTCGACGCGCTGGTCCTGCCTTCGAACTTGGGCGAGCAGACGGTGATCGAGGAAAAGAAGCTCGACATCGTGGCGTCCGATCCGGTCTCCACCAACAACACTTACATGCTGATTCATAGATCAGATGAGAACAAGGTTTTGGCCGACGATGTGAACAAGGTTCTCAAGGAATTGAAGGACGACGGCACGATCGAGAAGCTCTCGCAGAAATGGTTCGGCGAAGGCATCGTCCAGTACATGAAATAGCACGGCCGTCGACGGCCATATTGTTCATCAGCGGCAAAGGCTGCATTGCAGGAAGGAGCGTTTCAAGGTGGATGTCTCTGCTATGATCCCCGAGTTGCTTTCGGCGTTGCCGCTGACACTCGCCATCACGTTTACGGCGATGATAGTCGGCTTTTGCCTGGCTCTCATCGCGACAACACTCCGGGTTCACCGGATACCGGTGGTAAGTCATCTAGTCGACCTCTACGTGTCGTATGCCCGGAGTGTTCCCGTCGTCCTCCAGTTGTTCGTCGCCTTCTATGGGCTTCCCTTGTTGGTGGCCCTGTTCGGCTCGGAGGATTTCTTCTCGCCGACGATCGCTGCGATGGTGGGACTGAGCTTTTATCACGGAGGGTATTTGTCGGAAGTCATGCGGCCCGCATATCTGGCCGTCGATCGCGGCCAGCATGATGCGGCCGACAGTCTGGGATACACTTTCCGCCAGAAGATCGCTCGCGTCGTCGGCCCGCAAGCGGTGCACTTCGCCTTGCCGGGCTACGGGAACTCCATCATCTACCTGATCCATAACGTTGCGCTGGTCATGTATATCGGGGCGGCGGACGTGATGGCGACCGCTCACTTGATCATGGAGCGTGACTATAACCAGTACCAGTTCCAAACCTACCTCGTCCTGGCCGTGATCTATTCCCTGATGTGCCTCGTCGCGTGGCTTATCGTGCGCTTCTTCGAGCTTCGCTCGCCGATGCAGGCGCCAGTGGTGACGACAACCGCTCAGATCAAGAACGCGGCCGTCGCGAGCGTGTGACGCAGAAGGATTCGACAATGTTTGATACTGATATTCTGCTCCAGGACACGCAGGAAATTCTGGGCGCCGTTCCCGTGACGGTTGGAATGGCGATCTTGATTTTCGTCCTGTCGACGATAGTCGGCAGCATTTTTGCACTGATCGAATACAGAAGAGTGCCGGTGCTGCGAGAGGTCATCATGTCCTACAAGATCGTCTTTAAGGGCGTTCCGATGGTCATCGTGATTTTCCTCGCCTATTTCGGTCTGCCGCCGGCATTCCAGTTCCTGTTCTCGCTACTCGGGACTGACTTCAACGCACACAATACCCCGAACTGGGTCATCCTTGTCGTTGCGATTACCGGCTGTGTCGCCGCGTTCCAATCGGAAATTATCAAGGGGGCCCTGAACGCCTTCGACACCGGTCAGTCGGACGCCGGCCATTCGCTGGGTTATACAGACGGCCAACTGTTCCGACGGATTCTATTTCCCCAGGTGGCCCTTACGGCAATTCCGGACCTGACGACCTCGATGATGGTCATCATGAAGGCGCTTTCCCTCGGGTTCGCCATCGAGGTCGTCGATATCTTCGCCCAGTCGCAGCTGACCGCCGCGCTGAACTACTACTACCTCGAAGCCTTCGTAATCGCCGTGGTGATCTACATGGTGATTGCCTATATCGTCACCCAGATTGCCGACAGGCTGGAACGGGCACTGAGAGTGCGGACCTGAGCCTATTACCGCCGGCCAGGGACCACAGTTTTCTCCCGCGGAGCGGCTAAACGATTGAGGCCGCTGAGATCGTGACGCCCAACTGGGTCGGCGTTCGCGGCTCGAACCCTTGATTGGGAACTGGCTTAGCGCAGGCACGTTTTCTGCCCGATGGACTGGCTGCAACTGGGACTGCTCTGCAGCGCAGGCTTTCTGGCCTGGACCCTTAACACGCTGTCGGCGGGCGGCGGCGGTCTGCTGCTGATCCCGGCGGTCACGTTCCTCACCGGCAGTGCCGCCGTCGCTCCGATAATTACGGTCACCGAGCTCATGGCAAACCCGGTTCGGATACTGGCGTTTCGCCGCGATGTCGATTGGAGCATCTTGCGCTGGTATTTGCCTGGAGCCATCGCCGGCGCGGCAGTGGGCGCCTGGCTGTTCGCCAACGCGCGCGCCGAGTGGCTGCAGATCTTCATTGGACTTTATCTGATCGGCGCGGTCTGGGAGTTCCGCGGCGGCGCGCGCAAGCGCAGCTATCGGGCCCGACGTTGGTGGTTTCTTCCCGCCGGGCTCCTCGTGTCCCTGCTCTCGGCGCTGATGGGCACGGTCGGCCCTGTACTGAACTCGCTTTACCTGAACTATGGCTCCAGCAAGGAGACGTTGGTAGCGACGAAGTCGGTGAGTTCCTTCGCGACGGATGTGGTCAAGATTGCGGTCTTTACCGGTCTTGGAGTGTTCGGCGAGCACGCCCTTGCCTTTGGCTTGGCGACCGGGGTTGGCGCGGCGGTCTCGACTTTTGCGGCAGAGCCCATGCTTGAGCGGATGAGTGGGCGCCAATTCCGCACGGCCGTCGTGGTGCTGATGGCTGTGAGCGGCGCGCTGATGATTTGGAAACAGCACGAGGTCATCGTCACGCTCTATCACGAACTAGTCTAGTAGGTCAGACCGCCGAGCTGATGTCGACCACCATCCCGCCAGTGGCTCCAGCCTTTCGAGGATGCTTGGCCGACCGCCGGCGCTGATGGACGCCGCAATCAAGAGCCTCGAACTAATCCAGTTTCACAATGTCCAGTCCGTTGTGACGAGCGCACCAAGAGATTTTACGCCTCGTGTCCGGAACGGCCGAGCTGATAGGCCTGAAGCGCAATCACGCGGCATTGACTTCGGGCGGTGCAATGAGCGCAGAGCGCTTCCCACGATGGAGATCCTTAGCGAACACGCATGCCGAAGTGTGCCCTGGGGAGCTTATTGGCCGGCGGGGTCTGCTGTTTGCATTCGTCGATCACCAAGGGGCAGCGCGTCCGGAACCAGCAACCGGACGGCGGATTGGTTGGGCTTGGCACCTCGCCGACCATGACCGGTGCCTTGCGCTGCCTTTCAACGACCGGATCGACCTCAGGAAAGCCGTCGTAGGAGCGTTAGCACTTGCGCCGGCCTCCAGGGCTGGGACGCGTGACAGACTGCGGCGACGAGACCGGTTAAGAGGGCAGCCGTAGGAGCGTCAGCATAGCGCCGCCACTGGCGGGACGCCGGATCGACGGCCCCGGCGAGGAGCGCCGAATGGTTGTTTGCGATGAGAATAGCTTTGCCCACGAATATGCCAAGTTGAGCCGACCCGGCTGGCGCGTACTAGGTTGCCTAGAAGCAATCTATCAGTCGCGAGGGAAATCCAGCGTATCTGGATCCATGGACTGCGCTTGGGAGGCGTATCTGTGACGGCACGCAGGAAGTCGCAGCGGGGTTCAGGGGCTGGGCTTTGTCCCGACTTGGGCAGCCGTCATGTTTCTTGCAATCCCGGCTAACCGTAAGACGGCGCGATTTGGGTTCGATTCCAGCCAAACGCCACAGACCGGGATGACGCTATCTTGCCCTTGAAGGGGTTTCCACGTCGCGGAATCGATGCCGACATTCCTAGCATAGCTTTCCACTGCCAGCATGATGCCCTGCCCAAGCTGTACCTTGAAAATGACCGTAGCCCGGCTGGACGGACACGCCTCGACGAGAGGGCTGCCGTCAACGCCGACCCGTTCAAGCAGTTGCAGATCCAGCGTCGATCCTTCCGATCCCACCGAGGCAAGCACTCGCGAGCCTGCCAGGTCGGACCACGTGACAGTCTCCCTTCCGGCCAATGGGTGAGTTGACGGCAAAAGAACGAAAAGCCGCTCCTTCCAGAATACTTCGCTGCGGCATGACGTGACGGACCCGAGGTCGTGCATGAACGCAATATCGAGGCGCCGTTGCCGCACGGCTGTCAAGCATTGTGCGGCTGGGACATCTTGTATGATGAGGTTCACGCCGGGATAGAGGCCGGCGAAACGACGGACAAGACGCTCTAGGAATTTCCCCCCGGTCACCCGGCACAACCCAATCCGAAGGGTCTTCGCATCATGGTTTTCGCCAACATGCTTTGTGAGAACGTCCAACAACCCGTCGTAGTGAGTTCGAGCAACATCTGCCCACGCTCGGCCTGTCTTGGTTAGGCGAACGCCGCGAACGTCACGCTCGAACAGTTGCATTTCCAAAAGCTGCTCGAGCTTGACGACGTTGCGGCTTACCGAAGACTCTCGGACTCTCAGGGCTCTTGCTGCCTGCCGCAGGCTGCCGTGATCGCTGGCTGCGAAGACATAAGCCAGCAGCCTCAGTGCATTGCCATTTCGCGTCGATTTACCGATGTCACTGATCTTGTCCATTCCGGCGCAATTTCAAATCCGTTCGTCGGCGGGATTGCGATCAAGCAGGTCCGTGAGTTTGCGTTTCGACACGAAGAGCGTTTGCTCGGCGGCCGAAACGCTCGCAAGGCTGCGATAAACTCGATTCGTAGACATACTCGTGTGGGATTGCAGGCGCTTCCATGTGCGAAAGATACCTGTCGAGATTTGACCGGCTGTTGCTCGCCGCGAGGCTGCAGAAATTTCCGCTGTTCCAGGTCATGACGCAGTGTTTGAAATGGGCGCCTACCGCGTGGGACATCGCTTCCAGCGTCACCTCATTATTGAACATCGTCGCGAGGACGGAAGCCTTCTTTTTCTCGATTTCGTTCTGCGGGAAGTACCGTGCCTTGAAGCCAAAATCCTTCTGGTGCTCGCGGCGGATGTAGTCGTTGTCGTCAACAGCTCGGAATTTTTCAACGAAGACGAAAATGCCGCCCTCCTTCAGGTGCTGGACCACAAATTCAACCTGCCTCGCTCTGTTCGGCGAATACATCTGGAAGGTGGTGTCCTCTAAAATCACATCGAATCCCGTCGCGAATTTTGCGAGCCGGGCATCTGAAGCGAGGACGTCTTTGGTCAATCGATGGAACGGGCCAATGAAGAACTCGGCGGCCGGCGGTTCCCCATACGCCATGAAGCATTTGTAGTTTTCGGCGTTGGGACTACACGACAGGCTGCGTATCTGCCCCTCGGACAACTCCGACAGGGTACGCGCCATCGTGCCCTCGGCCGTCCCCAGGCTGTATAGCGAAAGCGGTTCGCTACGATGCCGCGCATATTTCAGCACCGCATAGGCCATCCGGCACTCCTCCTCCAATCTATAGGGAATGCTGCCGTGATAGTGTCGGTCGAAGAATCCCTGTCGAGCCGCATGCAGGTCGACGAGCTTTCGCAGGAGCCTATTGCTTGGAAGAAGCCGTGGGTCCACGACGGGCCTGCGGATTGGCATCCCGCTCTCGCCTGCGGCGGTCGAGGCGAAGAAGCCTGTAAGTTCGTTAATTCGTGGACCGTGGTCGCATTCGGCCAGGAAATCGTCGAGTCCCCGCATCGCTACGCCTCCTACAACCGCTAATCGGTGAGACGCCTAAAACTCGACAGGGAAATACATATTAGACGCTATTAATATTTCCAATGTCGAATATAGGACAGAAGGCAATGGATAAACGGGCACCGCGGAGCAGGCTTTCGTCAAGCTGCTGTTTTTTCATCAAAGCCACATGATTTACCAACCTAAGATTATTTGTGAATTGTCCAGCAACCATAGGTTAGGCAAAAAAGGGACGGCATCCACAGTAAGGAGTTCTGTCGTTGGCGGATATTTTTTGCCTCGACTCAAATACGATACGACGATCGAAGCACCAGACATTGACCCATCAATATGAGAGCTGGGGCAATATAAGAGCGGACTTAATAAGGCGGACCGGCCTGGAACGGCAGGAAACAAGTATTGTTCACCCTCGGCATATCTTCTTGATGAACCTGAGGGGCGCAGCTCGGCGTGGAGAGGACTTCATCGATAGGCGCCGGGTTTCCTTTTCGGTGCGCCGCCCCGGCTCAATCATCTATATCCCGGCCGAGACCGAGTGGACCGGCTGGGACGAGGGCGATTCAAGAGCTTCCTTCCTGCTGGTGTCGATCGAAAAGGAATTTGTAGATCAGGCCTTGGGGGAAATAGCATCCTACCGGCCGGCAGAACTGCCAGCGTGTATCGGATTTCGTGACAGCACCATGGAAGTGGCTCTGCAAAGCATTGCCGCCGAGCTCCAGTATCCCGATCCGATCAGCGTGACCATGGTGGAGAGCCAGGTGGCACAACTGTTCGTGCAAATGATCAGATTGAACCGGACCTACCATCAACCGGCAAAAGGGGGGCTTTCGGCTTTCGATCTCAAACGCGTGGTGGGAATGATTGAGTCATTGTCGGACGGCAGGCCTACTCTGGCTGACCTCGCAAAGGAGCTTGGCATCAGCCGGTTTCATTTCAGCAGGGCGTTCAAGCAGTCGACGGGAATGACCCCGCATGCGTTCATTGTAAAGCGCCGACTGGAGCAGTCCGCGCAATTGCTCCGGTCCACGAATTTATCGGCCACCGAGATCGCGTTGGAATGCGGCTTCGCCAATTCCAGCCATTTCACGATTGCCTTCAAGCGAGCCTTCGGCACGAATCCTATAGAATTTCGGCGCCGATGCGGGATGTAGACCGCCGGCTGGCTGATTTTAGCAAGGATTTGAAAAGCCCGAGATCATAGCAAAGCGGGCTTTGTGGAAGACAGTATGAGGGGCGGCCATAAGATGGATGCGCCCGCACATGTCAGACGCAGTTCGAATCTATCATGGCCGTACACCAGCGCTCCCGCCCGGGGCCCTTACGCGGTTCCTGGTCAGCACGATATCGGCGGCGGTCGGGAGAAACGGCTTTTACATGGCGTCCGCTTGGATACTCGTGGCGACACGGCACGGAAGCGCCGGTGTGGCTACCTTGCTGGCGACCATCAGTCTGGTCGAACTCGTTTCGAGCCGTCTGATCGGGGAAGCGGCGGACCGACTTGACCGGCGGCGCTTGAACATAGCGGCGGACCTCATTCGCTCTGCCCTCATGCTCGCGACAGCTTGCGCGATTCTCCATCAGGATGCGCTTCTCACAATTTGCCTTTCCGCGGGACTATTCGCGTTTTTCGACCGGCTGGCGCTTACCGCCTCGCAGGCAATAATTCCGATCGTGGCGCGCGATCGTGACCTGGCGGTCTCAAACTCAACTGTTTTCTTCGTTATGCAATGCGGCTGTCTCGGTGCAGCCTTGCTTGCAGGTCCGCTCCTTGCCGGACACTCCCCTGCCGTGGTTTTTTCAATCCTTGCCGTCTTCTTCCTTGTCTCGGCGGGCAGTCTGTACTCGATGCGGCTGGGCGCTGCCCCAAGCGGTGTCAGGGAGGCAGAAAGCTTCTCACTCAACGCTGAGCCGGGCCTATTCTGCCTCTTTGTCGTGTACGCGCTCCTCTATGGAGGGGCCGTCCTGGTCAGCGTGATGGGTTCAAGCTTTGTTTTCGAGGAACTCAAAGGCTCGGCTGTGGACTTCGGCCACGTCGAGGCTGCATGGTCGGCCGGCTCGTTGATCGGGCCAATTCTCCTGGTTGGCCTGACACGTACGATACCAGCTCATACACTACATCTCGTGCTTTTGGGCTCAACCGCCCTCGCCCTGATGGCACTGATGAATCTGCGGGCGCCTTGGACACTTGGGATCTTTGTCGCCCTTGGACTCCTCTACAATATGGGCCGCGTGAGCATCGAGGTCACATTGCAGTCGCGGGTATCTGGTAACAAACTGGGCAGATCGAAGGGGGCCATGCACAGTCTCGCGGTTGCGCTCGGGTTGCTGATTTTCGCCATCGCGAGCTTTTTGGGAGACGCCATACCCCCATCGACAGTTCTCTTTGGTTTCGGCGTGACGCTCCTCATCAGCGTCCTTGCATTGAGCATCGGCGCCGCGAAGCAAAAGGATGACGCGTGAGGTGGACGAGCTAACTGCAAGCCCCGAAGCGAAGCAGGCAATCCTCGAAACGCTGGCTTCTCTCTACCCGTGGATTCGCCCTTACTATTCCAGGCCGATCCGCGACTATGCGTCCCGCCTATTCGAGGCGCCTGCTACCAAAGTCAGCCCCGACATCCGCCGGCACGCTCTGACGAAGTTGCTTGACGCAATCAAGAAGGCAGGCAAGCGAAACGGATTGCCAGTCGAAATCATCGCAAAAATCTGCAGAGAATTCGACGAGTTCCGTGTGTTGCAGACCGGTCCTCATCTGCTCCTTCTTATGGCCCCGGAAGCGTTTTACACGCATGTCTTTAGCCTCGTGGGCCTCGCGGCGAATGGCTGCTCGACCTACCTGTCCTACGCCGTTTCGACGGTGAGCCTCGCTGAAAAGGCGCGCAAGGGCCCAGGCTGGCTGACGGTTGGCGGGAAGCCGTTCAACGTCTTCGGCCTCAGCCGAAGCCGTATGATCGGATATAACCTGCTGACCGGGCCAGGATCCTATCGATTCGAACTGGTGCCCGCGGAGTCGGCGACTGGTGGAGACCCACTGAACCTACTTCGCAGCCTTCTGCCGACGGGTCAATTCGAGCGGCCGTCACAGGCCATCAAGGCAGCTAATCTCGGGCTATGGCCGAAACTGTTCGGAGATCACTTTGCTTTCCTGCAGATCGACGACGAGGATGTCGCCGACTTGGTGGCTGACCATTTGTCGGAGGAGAATTCCTGGCTCAGGTCGAGATTGGTGGAAAACCCAACGGTCGCCTCGACCATCCTTGCTGAAATTGAAAGGCTCGCCAACGGACCTTGGAGTGGCTGGCTCGCCCGGGGCACCGATTTTTTCTGGCTCTACGAAAACGGCAGGCGCCTGGCATTGCGCCTTGAAGCAGGTGAACTCATCAACCAGGCGACCGGAGTGAAGGTGGGTCGCTTTGCGGTCCCTCATATCATTGAGCGGCTGGCAGATCGCACACTTGTTCCCAACCTGCTCGTGATGTTTTTGGTTCTGTCGATCCTGCCCGGCGTGCGCGCGCTCGGAGGCAGCCACCAACCGGTCTACTTTCCTCTGATGCGTTACGTTGTCCATCGAGCGCTCGAAGCCGCTGGCATTGATGCGGATCTTCGACGCGCTCTGGCCAGCGACGATGTGCCCGGAGCTTGGGGACATCGCGTCATAGAGTGCGATGACGAACCTTTCGGGCTGTTGCGCAATGGAGGTACCGCCGGAACCAGCGATCTCATCAACCGCTTCGGCGACCTCCCCCTCTCGGAAGCGAGCGGAAGCATGAGGAGTTTTGTTTCAGATGCTTCTTGGCATGAGCTTCGCGGACGGCTGCAAGAAGAGACGGTCAGCCGGACCGACGCGGAATGGGCCTTCAGCTAAGTAAAGTAGATGACGGGTATCGAACATCTCGATGGGGGCCGCACGCACTCGGATCGCTTTTGTGGCTGGGTGAGCCAAACTACCGTTGGCCGATACGCAACACTCCCAAACAGAGGGCGCGTGTGCTTTTTGACGTCAATAGACCCACTATTCCGCAGTTCCGGTGATTGTCAGCAACGGCTGGAGCGGGCCGTTTCCAGACGCTCAGCTTATTGGCGGCGATCTTGTAAACAAGACGTGCTTGCAGCCGTTCAAGGATGTCAGTCTGCTAGCCGCTCCTCCAAGTCCTTTTGCCTTAACGCCAACGCGTGAAGTTGAACCCGGCTGAGCACAGCGGGCGTATTGCTGGAGAGAAAGACCTTCGCCGGCGTATCGTACCCCTTGCGCACGGCGGGGCCAAGACATTCGATCACTTGTCGATCAAGCTCTTCCTGCTGGTCAAATGGGTCGACCTTCTCGACGACATGGGACACCAGTCCGATGATAAACGAGAGACCCCGAGGCACGACGGTTCCGACAAGCTCACGCGCCCTTGGACACATCCTCTCCGTGTCGTGCTCGGAATCGGGATCTCCACCCAATGCGCGCTCGACCTCGCAGAGGGGCTTGCCGCCGATCCAGGCCACGAGGCCAGGGAGAACGAGCGCCAACTCTTCGGCGGTGAGTTCTGCGTCGCGCTTTCGACCGCATGATCCCATGAGCGACCGGCTTAGGCCGCCGAGTAGCGAATCGCGCGCATCGTCATCAGCCGTTAGCCAATCGATCGTCCAGGCCAGCCAACCGTCGATGGTCGTGGGCAACTTTCCTGCGCCTTCGGCGATTCTCTTTCGCAGCCGGAGAAGCAGGTTCATCGACAACCCGCTCTGAGAGGCCAGTTCTGCGATCGTGTTGTCGACCTCTCCTGGCGCATCCAGCGCGATCGCCTTCTTGAGATCGGTGATCTTCGCTTCAAATTCCGCTTCGGCATGGCGCTTTCGCGCCGCAAACGCCCCGAACGACTTTCGAAGATCGAATAGCACGTTGGGCTCAGCTGCTCCTTCTGTTTCGCGAAGCGCTGCCATTCGATTGACGACATAGCGGACGTCGGGATCGATCGTTTGGCCCTGCATGAGCCTGTCCAGGACGATCTCGAGCGGATCGGAGATCACGACGCAGCGATCGTCTTCGGGCAGAATTGACTTCAGCTTTTCGATAACCTTCCACCCCAAGGGCTCACCTTCGGAGAAGCTGATGATTGGCTCGGGGATCAGCAGCACGACGCCATTGGCGAGATGACCTGCTCGACCGGCTCGAGCGGCAGCGTTTAGAATCTCATGCGCTTCGAGGTCGGCGCGCCCCTTTTGTTCAGCGTCAGCGCGCTTGTCGCCAGCCAGGATCGCAAGCTGGGCGGGAAGGTTGAGGCCTTGGGCGAGTGTCGGCGTCGCGACGATGACCTTCGCGCCGTTGGCCCGTTTGAACATCCGTTCGGCGAGATCGCGCTCAAGGCGAAGCATGGCCGAGTTATGCGGAACGGCGATGGCGGGTCGAGGGAGCAAGGAATGCTTGAGGCCGCCGAGTTCGGCCTCGAGCGCGTCCCAGCGCTCCTGCTCGGCCTCGGTGACGTCGATTTTCTCGTTTAGTTCGTCTGATATCTCGCCCGCGACCGTGACCGCGTCGTTCTTCGTGTTTACGAACACGATCGATTTCAGACCGCTCCGAGTGGCGGAGATGGCCAACTTGGCGGCGACGTGATTGGCATTCGGCTTTAGCCGGAGCGAACCATATTTGATATCGCCGGCAAGCGCGACGGAAGCGTCGAGCACCTGTGTCATGATGCAGTGAGCACGCTTCTCGCGCAGCCAATTATGTTGCAGCCCCCAGATGGCCCATGGGTGCGCGACGAGTTGCTGTTCCGCGACGACGCGAAGCCCCTTGGCCTTCTTCGCCTTTTTCGTGTTTTCAGCGAGCTGGGCGGCCATCGCGGCCTTCTTCGCGTCTTCCAGCTCTCCGTTTTTGTAGATCACCACGCCCCGTGCTTGCCGGCTCGGCTTCCACAAGAGGTCAACGCACACGCAGTCGCGTCCGGTAAGCTGATGGATCCAGTCGGCGAATTCAGGACCGTTCTTGAGCATCGCCGACAAGAAGAGCAGATCGGCGTCGGGAACGATGTGATTGAATGCGAGGACGCAGAGCATACCGTCGAGCGCACGCCGAATCTTCCCTGACTGAGGGCTCAAGAGATGGCATTCGTCGAAGATCAGAAGTCCCACATCGGAGAACGCTTCGGGCGCAAAGGAGAGCATCGCGAGGCAACGCTCCGGCGTCATCACCTCGATTTCCCGGAGCTGCGCGTCCAGCCCGAAGAGCAAATCGAAGTCGCTGGAGACGACCGAGCCAAGGAGCTCCTGCGGGAAGATCTCCTGCAGATCGCCGGTGAGCTGCTCAACAAGAGCATGCGTCGGCGCGAGAAACACGACCTTTTTGCCCCGGGCGAGAGCGCCCGCCAGCTTAAGTGAAGAGACGGTCGTTTTGCCTGCTCCTGTGGGAAGGACCACAACGGCCGACTTGCCGGTCTCGTGGAAACCCTTTGCGATAGCCTCGCGGTGGTTCGGCCATAGGAACGGGAAAAAATTTGCTCTCGCGCGGATCCATTTCCCCCAGAATTTTGCGTCGGCTCCGCCGGGAGGGGAGAGGTCCGTGAGCGCGGCGCTGGCGATACCGTCATGGGCCGCGATCAGGAGCGACGCCAGGTGATGCGGTCCTGCGTAGGTGTTGAGGATGTTGCTACCGAGCACATCGCCATATTGATCGTCCAAGACGGCGGAGAGCCGCAGCACACGCTCGAAGGCTGCGCGCGCCGTATCGAAACGTCCAATGGCGGGTTGCGGCGTTGGTAGTCCGAGGAAGCGTGCGGCAAGCATCTCGATGCCGACAATGAGAGCCTCGAGCAGTGCTGCGAGCGCTTGCTCTTCCAGGCCAATCTCTCGACGCCTTGCCCGCCATCGTGACGCACGCTCGTAGATGCGGTCGAGCTGGCCGCGAGCCAGGTCGGCGACATTCTCAGACAGAATGGTCCCCTCGTAGCTTTGACCATCGCGACGGGGAAGGATGTGCGAGGCCGCTTCGTGGGCGTCCGCATATTGTTCTGCGGCAAGAAACAGCAGGGCGGCGGCGATCGTTGGATCGAGGCGGTCCCTGTCAATATTGGCGACGACCGCGGGACCATCGGGTGCGGCCGCTTGCCGTCGTGCGAGGATTTGCTGGGCTGTTCCTGCGACGAAGGCGGCTGCCCTGCGTACTGGGCCCTCGGTCTGGAGCGACGTGACCAGTTCGTAAGTGTCCGAGATTCGTTCAAGCGTCCATCCGCTTTCACCATCGCTGGCTGCGTCGCCTGTGCCGCTCAATCGCGCAGACACCAGGTTCGCATAGTGCCTCGTCAGCAGCGCCGGGATGTTCTGCGGATCGAGGCCCGGAACCGGGGGCGCCGACCGGAGCAGCTGAGCCGTGGCGGAATCGAACATCAGGCAGCCTCCGCCTCTAGCTCGTCGAGATAGGCGGTCGCCTGCACTGCAAGGCTATCAAACCAGTCGCGGACCTTTCCTTCGACAATCAAGCTGGCGCCGATGCGGCGGTCCTGACTGAGGCCATCGAGTGCATCGTATCCCTTGAACAGTTTCTCCCGCTCGGCCTGGCTGTCCTGATCCTTGGGCAGCGCGAAGGCTGCTCGGTAACGCCGCTGCTTACGATCCATGACGTTTGCCGCCAGCTTGGCGGAAGCACCCTCATCGATGCCGCTCATGCGCAACAGAGCGGATGCGGTGGCGACGAGCTCGGCGGAACGCTTGTTCTTGTGGCGGTCGAGGAACGCAGGAATGACTTTTTGGAGAAACGTACCCCTGGGATCGTCAGTGCATTTGTCCTCGAAAATCGTCGTCATCACAACTTTTGATTTGTCGTCGGCCAGCTCGATCATCAGGCCGTCCAGACCTTGAGACGTGGCGCTTACATGCGGGTCTTTCAGCAGCACCTCGGCTCCATAGACTTGCCGCGCGGCGATCCAGGAGATCGCTTCAAAGATGAAACCGTCGCGCTGCCACCGGGGATAACCAGTTCGCGGCGTTTTGGCATCGTCCTGAACGGTCATCCTGACCCGTGCTTCTTGACGCAAGTCGGCGTCCGAAAAGGCCGGGGCGGCCGGAAGGAGTTCCCTGAGAATGTAGGCGGCATAGGCCGCCTGGCCCATTGCAATTATAGCGATCAGCTTTGCCAGGCTCGTTGCATCATGCGCCGCCCAACGGTCGCCGATGCATTGAGCGTCGATTGAGACGGTTTGGGTGGACAGGGGTGGCGATGCCGTTGCAGCCGGGCTTGCCGACTCTACTTCGACCACGTCGGCCATGTGCTTGTGCGCCCCCCCGAGCGGATCAATGGAAGTTTCGTGCCTTCACTTTGATAGTATCTATATGCAGGCCAGAAATATAGATATCTCGGGTGCGCAGGCCTTTGGGCGCCAGCCCTTACGGATCGGGTACCGAACCGTCATTCCTGACCTGGTTGCCGGAGCCGTGGGTATCGGAAAAGCCATATCCCGGCTGCCGACGCTGGCGTATTCGGCTGAGAAATCCGTGATGCGCTGGGCGACGAGGTGGGTGACATCGCGCCTTCGCGATCGGCCTCCGCGACGATCATCTTAGGGGCTAGGCAGGAAGGCTCGCACGAACATGCTCTTCTATGCGCCTTGATCACCCCCGCCAAATAGGTCTTACATCCTTATCCTGCTGTCAGGCGGTAGCCGCGAACATGCATATACCGCATTTCTGTCTGAGCGGCGACCCATTGCGCCCTAGCGCAAGGTGAGAGCCTGCCCTCCGCCGCATCGGTGCGGTACACTCAGCGCTCTGCTATGATGTTCTCATGGCTACGGAATCCACCAAGACAAAGATTTTCATTGGCGCGCCGATCGAGCACGAGTCGGAGCGAAAATTCTTGTCATTTATAGTTTCATGGCTCGAAGAGAAAAAGATCCCGTCGATCGTTCTCGCCAATATCGAACTCGAAGATCGTCAAATCGATTGCATAATCGCCACGGCCGACTCCGCTTCAATAGTGGAGGTGAAGACCAGTCGGCTTCCGATCCGCGGTGAGGTCAACGGAACCTGGACGCGGTTGTCTGCCTCTGGCGAGTGGAAAGACTACACGAACGCCTATCAGCAAGCGGTTGGTGCGAAGAACGGTGTGCGCGATGCGATGCAGGCGGCCAAGCCGGTGGGGAACTTCTATCCGGATGGGTACGTCGTGTTCACCAGCCAGATCCCGAAAGGATCTGTAGTCACGCCCGGCAATTTCAAGGCGCTTGTCACGACCATCGATCTGTTCCCGGGCCAACTGAAAACGGTCGGGGTATCACCTTGGTCACTGGCGGACTGGGAGGCGTTCGCCCGCACGCTCAAGCTAAGACCGGTGACCTTGAATCAAGCCATAGCGGGTCGAGAAGCGCGTGTGGAGCTCGATCTGCTTGGCGGCTACGCCGCCGCCGTCGTGGCCGAATATGAACGCGATGGAAAATCATGGCTCCCCGAGACGGAGGACCAACGCGCAGGACTGATGGATGCCGTTGCGGCGGATGCGGGATGCTTCATCAGTGGCCCGTCCGGCTGCGGCAAGTCCCTGATGGCGAAATGGCTCGCGGCAAGCCTTGCTGAGGCGGGACACCCGACTTTCTTTATCGCCGCGAAGAACTTCACCGGTTCGTGGGCCGAGTGTCTGCGCAGGGAGGTTGGGCTTCTCACCGATAGCGCGCCGGCGAAGCTCTATCACGCGGTCGCGCGCTCCGACCGGCCAGTCTTTCTGATCGTCGATGGTGTCAACGAGTTCGG
>NZ_RZSC01000769.1:0-2709 GCF_003998155.1 Mesorhizobium sp. M1E.F.Ca.ET.063.01.1.1 | reverse complement strand
GACTTCTTCCACTATTTCCAGAACAGCCTCGTCGTCACCGTCGCCTCGCTGTTTTTCGTGCTGCTGTTCGGGGCGATGGCGGCGTTCGCGCTGTCGGAATACCGCTTCCGCGGCAACACCATGATGGGCCTCTATCTCGCGCTCGGCATCATGATCCCGATCCGCCTCGGCACCGTCGCCATCCTGCAGTTGATGGTGGCAAGCGGGCTGGTTAACACGCTGACGGCGCTGATCCTGGTCTACACGGCGCAAGGCCTGCCACTCGCCATCTTCATCCTGTCCGAATTCATGAAGCAGGTATCCGATGACCTGAAGAACGCCGGACGCATCGACGGGCTGTCGGAATACACGATCTTCTTCCGCCTGGTGCTGCCGCTGGTGCGCCCGTCGATGGCGACGGTCGCCGTCTTCACCATGATCCCGATCTGGAACGATCTGTGGTTCCCGTTGATCCTCGCGCCATCGGAGGAGACCAAGACGGTGACGCTCGGCGCGCAGCTCTTCCTCGGCCAGTTCGTCACCAACTGGAACGCGATCCTGGCCGCGCTGTCGCTGGCGATCCTGCCGGTGCTGATCCTCTACGTCATCTTCTCGCGGCAACTGATCCGCGGCATCACGTCGGGAGCGGTGAAGTGAGCCGTAACAGCCAATTCGCGATAGGGCTGCGCTTCACCCCACCCGGCGCTGCGCGCCGACCTCCCCATCGAGGGGAGGTAGAAGGTCGCCGCTTTATTCTCGGCCGCCTGGGTTATCAGGTCAGAACAGCCTCTTCGGCGGGGATGTTCACGCCAACGCCCTACCTCCCCTTGATGGGGAGGTCGGCGCGAAGCGCCGGGTGGGGTGACACCTTCTCAAGAGAAAGTGGAGCAGTCAGGTGAGCGATAAACCACCCCTTCGCGTCGTCGTTGCCGGCCTCGGCAATATGGGCCGCAGCCATGCGCTCGCCTATCACACCAATCCGGGCTTCGAGATCGCGGCGCTGGTCAATCGTTCCGACGTGCGTCTGCCGGACGGGCTTGCCGGTTACGGCATCAGGCGCTCCTTCGAGGACGCGCTGCGCGACGAGAAGCCGGATGTCGCCGCGATCGCCACCTATTCCGACAGCCATGCCGACTATGCGGTCAGGGCATTCGAGGCCGGCTGCCATGTCTTCGTCGAGAAGCCTTTGGCCACGACTGTGGCGGATGCACAGCGCGTCGTCGACGCCGCCAAGGCCAACGGCAAGAAGCTGGTGATCGGCTATATCCTGCGTCACCATCCGTCCTGGGTGCGGCTGATCGCCGAGGCGCGCAAGCTCGGCGGTCCCTACGTCTTCCGCATGAATCTCAATCAGCAATCCTCCGGTCACACCTGGGAGACGCATAAGCAGCTTATGCGGACGACGTCGCCGATCGTCGATTGCGGCGTTCACTATCTCGACGTGATGCTGCAGATCACCGATGCCAGGCCGGTCGAAGTGCGCGGCATGGGCGTGCGGCTCTCCGACGAGGTGGCGCCCTCGATGTATAATTACGGCCATCTCCAGGTGCTGTTCGAGGATGGCTCGGTCGGCTGGTATGAAGCCGGTTGGGGTCCGATGATTTCGGAGACCGCCTTCTTCGTGAAGGACGTGATGTCGCCCAAAGGTTGCGTGTCGATCGTGATGAAGGAGGGCGTGAAGTCCGACGACATCGACACCCACACCAAGACCTCGACCATCCGCCTGCACAGCGCCGCGACGGGACCGGACGGCAGGTTCGCCAAGGAGGATGAGCTGCTGTCGATGGAGGGCGAGCCGGGGCACCAGGAGCTTTGCGACCGCGAACAGGCTTTCCTGCTCAAGGCCATCCGCGAGGATATCGACCTGACTCGCCACATGGACGACGCGGTGAAGTCGCTCGCCGTGTGCCTGGCGGCAGATGAGAGCGTGCGCACCGGCGCGCCAATCAAACTCTAGAACAAGGACGAAGCCGTGGGCTCGCTGAACATCGAGAACGTGAAGAAGGCGTTTGGGCCGGTTGAGGTGCTGAAAGGCATCGACCTCGAGGTCAATGACGGCGAGTTCGTCGTCTTCGTCGGTCCGTCGGGCTGCGGGAAGTCGACGCTGCTGCGCGTGATCGCCGGGCTGGAGGATTCGACCTCCGGCCGGGTGCTGATCGACGGCGACGACGTCTCCGTCACGCCGCCTGCAAAACGCGGCATCGCCATGGTGTTCCAGACCTACGCGCTCTACCCGCATCTGACGGTGAAGAACAACATGGGCCTCGGCCTCAAGCAGGCCGGCACGCCGGCCGCGGAGATCGAACGCCGCATCAAGATCGCCTCCGCCATGCTGTCGCTCGAGCCCTATCTTGAGCGCCGGCCGGCGGAACTGTCGGGCGGCCAGCGCCAGCGCGTCGCCATCGGCCGCGCCGTGGTGCGCGAGCCAAAATTGTTCCTCTTCGACGAACCGCTGTCGAACCTCGACGCCGCGCTGCGTGTCAACACAAGGCTGGAGATCGCGCAACTGCATCGGCGGCTGAAGGCGACGATGATCTACGTCACCCACGACCAGGTCGAGGCTATGACGCTGGCCGACAAGATCGTCGTGCTCAACGCCGGGCGGATCGAGCAGATCGGCAGCCCGATGGAGCTCTACAATTCGCCGACCAATGATTTCGTCGCCAGCTTCATCGGCTCGCCGAAGATGAACTTCATCGACGGCGCCAAACTGGGCGAGACGGCCAAGAC
>NZ_RZSC01000768.1:0-2710 GCF_003998155.1 Mesorhizobium sp. M1E.F.Ca.ET.063.01.1.1 | reverse complement strand
GAGCAACGCCTTCTCCCGGTCGTCGGCAGGATGGCCGAGCGCGGACAGATCGGAGTTCTGCCAGAAGCTCATGGTGCGGTTGAACTTGCCGGCGAACAGGTTCTTGTTCGCCCATTCGAAGTCGTAGAGCATGCCGAGCGCGCGCCGCACGACGGGGTTGGAAAACTTCGGAAGCCGGGTGTTGAAGAGGAAACCCGTCACCACAGGAGGTATGCCGGTGTCGAAATATTCCTGCTTCACGTCACCCTTGCGAAAGGCCGGGAAGTCGACATCACGCTCGCGCTTGACCGGATCGGTCTCGTCGTCGAGAGCGCAGATGCCTTTCTTGAACGCTTCCGTCTTGGCATTGGCGTTGAGGAAATATTCAATCGTGATCTGGTCGAAATTGTCGAAGCCGCGCTTCGACGGGATGTCCTTGCCCCAGTAATTGGGATTGCGCTTGAAGACGATGCGCTGGCCGGGCTGCACCTTGTCCACAGTGTAGGGCCCGCTGCCGATCACCGGCTTCAGCGTGGTCTTGTCGAAAGTGTCTTTGTCGAAGGCGTGTTTGGGGATGATCGGCGTCAGCGCGACGATCAGCGGAAACTCGCGGTTGGCCTTGTCGTTGAACGTGAACTTGACGCTGTGGTCGCCGGTCTTCTCCAGCTTGGCGATCATGCTCATGCGATCGCTGTAGGGCGGGCGGCCCTTGTCGGTGAAGACATCATAGGTGAACAGCACGTCTTCCGGCGTCACCGGCTGGCCGTCGGACCATTTGGCGTCGGGGTTGAGATGGAACTCGATGCTCTTGCGGTCCGGATCCATATCCACGCTGTCGGCAAGGAGGCCGTACAGGCTGAAGGGCTCGTTGTAGCTGCGCTGCATCAACGGCTCGAAGACGAGGTTGCCGTAGACCGTGTCGATCATACCGCGGGCGGTGGTGCGCAGGCTCTTCAGGATGAAGGGGTTGAGATTGTCGAAGCTGCCGACGACGCAATAGGTGACGCTGCCGCCCTTCGGCGCATCGGGATTGACGTAGTCGAAATGCTGATAGTCCGGCGGCAGCGCCGGCTCGCCCTGCATGGCAATGCCGTGCTTCGGTTCCGACAGGGCCGGAAGGAGCGAGAGGGCCAGAAACGAGGTCGCGGCGATCAGCCGAACGAGAACGCGGTCCATGACCGTCTCCTTGCCGGACAGCTTTGTGATTCGACACGCACCCTAGAGCATTTCGCCCCCCGATTGAATCGGCGCGCGCCATTGGACGGGTTCCGCCAGTGCATCGCCAATCGAGGTTCGTCCAGGGAGGAGAAGCTAGGAAGAAATCGCGGAACCCGGGCTGGATTCGGCGCGGCTGGCAGTGTAACACGCGCTCCGAAGTCATGCTGTTGCCTCATTTGGGCAACAGGTAGCGGGACCACACGGCACGAAGAAGCCGGCCCCCGGGATCATTTGAGAGGAAAGTGCACCATATGACGAGCAATGCGTATCGCCTTTCGGTGCTGGCCGCAGGCGTGGTCGGCGTCCTGGGCGCCGGGCTTTTCACCGCTTCGGCGCAGCAGCAGCCGCAGATTCCGCAGGGTTGGTTCAAGGCCTGCACCAAGCAGGAAGATGTCGACATCTGCAATGTCCAGAACATCGTCACCGCCGGCAATGGCCAGCTCGTCACCGGCATCAGCCTGATCGAGCTCAAGGGCAAGGTGAACCGCAAGGTGTTCCAGGTCACGGTGCCGACCGGGCGCCTTATTCCGCCGGGCATTGGCTTGCAGATCGACGCCGGCAAGGCGCAGAAGCTCGACTATGTCATCTGCTTCCCGGACCGCTGCGTCGCCGAAGTGCCGCTGACCGACCAGCTCGTCGCGTCCTTCAAGAAGGGCCAGGCGATCAGCCTCACCTCGATCAACTTCCAGAACCAGCCGAACCCGATCAAGGTCGCGCTGACCGGCTTCAGCGGCGCCTATGACGGCCCGCCGCTGCAGCAGTCGGACATCGAGGACCGCCAGAAGAAGCTGCAGGACTTCGTCGCCAAGAACAACCAGGACTTCGCCAAGAAGCTCAAGGAAGAGCAGGACAAGGCCAAGACCGCTAACTGATCGCCGGAGCGTTTCTCCAGCATGCAAAAAAGCGGGGCAAACGCCCCGCTTTTTTGTTGCCGCCGATCGAGCTTTCAGTGCTTCGAGTGGCGTTTCGGCTCGTAGCGCCCGTCGGGCAGCTTGTCGAACATCTCGCCGATCCGCGGATGCCGGACCGGCTCGCCCGACCGGTCCTCGAGCAGGTTCTGCTCGGACACGTAGGCGATATACTCGGTCTCGGAATTCTCGGCGAGAAGGTGGTAGAAGGGCTGGTCCTTGCGCGGACGCATTTCCGATGGAATGGCATCATACCATTCTTCCGTGTTGGCGAATTGCGGATCGACGTCGAAGATCACGCCACGGAACGGAAACAGCTTGTGGCGAACCACTTGTCCGATCGCGAATTTGGCCGTTTTCATCGCACTCACCACCATCAACGGCTTGCGCCTTGGGCGCCTAAGGTCTTGAATTTACACGTCACGAAGCCAAAAATCGACCCCGACTTTCGGCTTGGTACCATTGGCGCACACGTTGTCTCGATTCAATGCCGCGGCGCCGGTTTTTTGCGATCGAAGCTACGTGGCGGCGGGCGCGAGGGTTTCGGCACCGGAAGCACGAAGTCCAAATATACCGCCCCTAGCGCACGGCCTGTTTCCGCAGGC
>NZ_RZSC01000767.1:0-2714 GCF_003998155.1 Mesorhizobium sp. M1E.F.Ca.ET.063.01.1.1 | reverse complement strand
GTGCTCAGCCGGATCGATTGGGAGACGAGCGAGGAACTGTCGCGTTGCCTTTCCGCAAAAGGCTATTCGCCTCGGACTGCACATGAAGTGGAGACCGACCAGGACCTTCTTGCGTTGCTCGAGGCCAATGCCGGGGTCGGCTTTGTCTCGCTTACGGCACCCCGATCCGCGAACACCCGCCGGCTCAAGCTCCGCGATCTCGACGTTTCGCGGATCGTTTCCGTCTATGCGGTTGCCGGCAGGCAGCGCTCGCCGGTCGCGACGACGCTGCTCAACCTGTTGAGATCGGCCGACTGGTCATCCTTCGGCGTCAGCGAGCCCGCCTGAGGGCGGCGATCAAGTCGTCAATATCCATCCGACGGCGGTAGTCCGGATCGACGAAGCGATCGGTGATGATCCCGTTCGTTCCGACGATGAAGGTTGCGGGTATCGGCAGAAACCAGCTGCTGTTGCCCTGGTAGCTCGGCAGATCAAAACCAACCCCCATCAGCCGCTCCATCTCGGCTCCGACCCAGATCGCAAGGTTGAGTGACAGGGCATAGCCGTTATCCATGTCGATCAGGAACGGAAACTGCGCGCCGACCGCGGCCTTCATCGCTTTCGCGAATTTGCGCCGCTCCGGCATGATCACGACCACCTGGCCTCTCAGTTCCGCGATCTGGCGCTGCACCTCGACAATGCCGATGGCGTTCACGCGGCAATAGGGACACCAATGCCCGCGCTGGAAGGTGACGACGGCTGGGCCCTTTGCAAGGATCTCTGCCAGGCTGACAAGCTTGCCCTCGTCGTCGGGCAGCAGGAACCCCGGCATGACTTCGCCGGCAACCGGAGCCATGGCGCCGGCTCCCAGCTTCTCCAGGCGATCCACCAATCGGTCCACGGCGTCCGCAAATTCGGAATTCAGGCGTCGGACCGCTGCGGCAACTACCGCCAGCCGTTCGTTGAGAGGCGCATCAAGTTCGATGGCGGCCTGGACGGATTGCTCGAATGTCATTGCCTCGGCTGCCATTTCTGCACTTTCACATGTCGCCCGCAGCCTACCACCGAAGCCCCTCGGCATTTAGCATGCTTTTCCTGCATGGTTTCGATGCCCCACGTGCATCGATGCATGCCAGGTTCATGTTCCATTCGCCGCCTCGGATCGGCGCGTTACATCATATTCCTGATATCCGCTGAAAAAGTCGGGAACCCGTAAACCATCTCGGACAGCGCCCGCGCCGGGATGCCGTGCTTCATAGCCAGCGCGAAGATGTGGATCAGCTCCTCGCCAGCATGGCCTACCAGATGTGCCCCGACAATCCGATCTGTCGTCTCCTCGACGATGATCTTCGACCATGCGATCGCCTCCGCATAGGTCCTCGCGGAGAGCCAGCCTTGCATGTCGTTCACATGGATCTTGACGTGAAGGCCCATTTCTCTTGCCTTGGCTTCGGTCAGTCCGACGCTTGCCACAGCCGGGATGCTGTAGAGCGAGGCTGGGATATGACTGTAATCGGGTCGATGCTTCGGTCCGTCCACGATATTGCGGCCCACGATCCCGCCTTCATAGGTCGCTATCGGCGAAAGCTGCGGGGAGTTCCACACCGCGTCGCCGCAGACATAGACATCGGGATTGGAGCGCGAGCGCAGGTGATCGTCGATTTCGATACGGCCTTCTCGGTGCACGATGACACCGGCCCCAAGATCGAGGCCCTCGACATTGGCCACGCGTCCGGCGCAGTTGACGACCCGATCCGCGTCCACCAGGCATTCGACGCCGTCCTTCACGAAACTCACCCGTAGTCGCCCATCGACCTCGTCGATCCTCTTCACCCAAGCCATGGTATGGATGCTGATGCCCAGCCGCTCGCTCTCGGCGTGGAGCTGAGCGACGGCGTCCGCGTCGAAGCCTCCGAGGAGCTGCGGCAATGCTTCCAGGATCGTGACCTCGACGCCGGCACGCGCATAGACATGCCCCAGTTCGAAAGCGATGACGCCGCCCCCGACGAAAACCACGGTGCGTGGTAACTCCGGATCGCTCAGAACATCGTCGGATGTCGTCAAATGCTCGGCGCCTGGGATCGGCAGCAAACGCGGCTTCGAGCCGGTGGCGATGACGATATTCCTGGCCTCAAGTTCCCGGCCATCGACGCGGATCGCGTTGCTGCCGATGAATGAAGCTTGGCCGGAGATGACATCGACCTCGCGCTTGGCCATCAATCCGGACAGTCGGGATGGGATGTCCCTGATGATCTCCTTTTCCCGTTCGATCAAGGCTCGCCAGTCGAGTCTTGGCCTATCGACCTTGATCTCATGTCTGCCGGCCCTTTCGATCTCGTCGAGCGCGTGGGCCGCGGCGACCAAGACCTTCTTCGGCGTGCAGCCGCGATTGGGGCAGGTGCCGCCGAGATCGCGCGCCTCAATCATCGCCACGGAAAGGCCGGCGGCGCGCGTCGCGACCGTGACACCCATTCCGGCGTTGCCGCCGCCGAGGATCACCACATCATATTTTTCCATCGCGCCGCCTCCGCGCTAGGCGCGTCGCGTCGAAACGGATTCGATCGACGCGCTTCAAGTCTTTGTTTCGATGCATGTCGTTCTCCCAAAACCGCTGCACACTTTGGGCGACATGCATCAGTGAAGCTTGATCCGTGGCCTCGCGCGCCTGACGATCATCTCGCCGATCGAAGCCAGTGCCGTCTTCGCGAAGCCGTGCACTGCCTTGAGATGCATCT
>NZ_RZSC01000766.1:0-2715 GCF_003998155.1 Mesorhizobium sp. M1E.F.Ca.ET.063.01.1.1 | reverse complement strand
GTCTGCAGCCGCGTCAATTCGCTGATCTGAGACATCGTCGCCTGATAGCCGAGGCGGATCGCCTCGTCGGCGCGGTGGAACTCGGTCAGGCCGATATGGCTGAGCTTCGGCTGCAGCGACATGTCGGGCGGATCGCCGGCAAGCCTGGCGCGCGAAATCCGGTCCTGGATGATGTTGAAGGCTTCGACCATGACGCCGGTGACGCCGAGCCGGGTCTGGTGTGGATGATGCTGAGGATTGGCCTGACCGGGGCTCGGCGCGTCCTTCTCGACGACCAGTTCGCCGGCGCTGTGCTTGATCACCGCGGCGCGGCCGAACAGGTCGTAATGCAGGTTGACGGCGACGACGAGCGGCTGCTCGTAGGCGCGGCAGACCGAGACCGGCACCGGGTTGACCAGGGCGCCGTCGACCAGCACGCGGCCATTGCAGTTCACGGGTTCGAAGACGCCGGGCAGCGCGTAGGACGCGCGCATGGCGGTGATCAGCGAGCCGTTCGACAGCCAGATCTCATGACCGGTGCGGACTTCCGAGGCGACGGCGACGAACGGCTTCATCAAATCCTCGAAACGGATACCGTCCACGTGCTCACGCAGACGCGCATCGAGCTTCATGCCGCCGAACAGGCCGCTGCCGCGGAAATTGAGATCGAGAAGCCCGAAGATGCGCCGCTTGGTCAGGCTCCTGGCGAATTCCTCCAGCTCGTCCAATTTGCCGGCAAGATAGCAGCCGCCAACGAGCGCGCCGATCGAGGTGCCTGCGATCATCGACACTTCGATGCCGGCTTCGTCCAGCGCGCGCAGCACGCCGATGTGGGCCCAGCCACGGGCGCAGCCGCCGCCGAGCGCCAGCGAGATGCCCATCTTCTTCGCCGACTTCGGTTCGGGCACGCCGCCGGACGATGCAGGGCCGTTGGCCTCCTGAACGTCAGGTCTGCTGCGCAATGACGCCCATTCGAGCATCATGATCTCCCCTTGTCCCGTATCCCTTCTACCACAAGGATGTTTGAGAATAGTGAATATAAGGGATTTGTGAATATTGAATGGTTCACACCGGCTTCCGATACGTCTCTTGCGCATCGAACAGCGGCTTGCTGCCATCGTCGGCAAGCGTCGCCTTGCCGTCGCTGAGCCCCACCGTCCGATAAAAGCAGGAACGTCTGCCGGTATGACAAGTTGCGTCGTGGCCCAATACTTTGACGCTCAACCATATCGCGTCCTGGTCACAATCCGTGCGCATCTCGACGACGCGCTGGAAATTGCCCGAGGTCTCGCCCTTCTTCCATAGCGCGTTGCGCGAACGCGACCAGTAGTGCGCGATGCCGGTTTCCAGCGTCAGCGCCAGCGCCTCCGCATTCATGTGCGCGACCATCAAAAGCATGCCGTCGCCGGCGTCGGTGACGACAACGGTCACGAGGCCGGCGGCATCGAAGCGCGGAGAAAGGACGGCGCCTTCCTCCAGCGCCTTCTTGTCTGCTGGAGCTTCGGGAAATTGCAGTGACGACATTGCCGGTTCGTCTTTTTGCTTGACCATGATCTTATCCGAAAACCGGGTCCCACTTTTCGGGACCATGGTCTGAAAGCCGGCGATCAGCCACGCACCATGGTGACGAAGCGCACCTGTTCCTCGGGCGTGTCCTTGAAGACGCCGGTGAAGGTCGAGGTGAGCGTGGTCGAATCCTGCTTGCGGATGCCGCGCATGGCCATGCACATATGCTCGGCCTCGATCATCACGGCGACGCCGCGCGGGTTGAGCACGTCCTGGATGACGCCCGCTATCTGCGCGGTCATCGCTTCCTGCGTCTGCAGGCGATGGGCGAAGATGTCGACGACGCGCGCGATCTTGGACAGGCCGACGACCTTGCCGTCCGGCAGGTAACCGACATGCGCCTTGCCGATGATCGGCACCATATGGTGCTCGCAATGGGAGTGGAACTTGATGTCCCTGACGATGACGAGATCGTCATAGCCGGCCACTTCCTCGAAAGTGCGGCCAAGCTCCTCGGCCGGGCACATGTCGTAGCCGTTGAACATTTCGCGGAAAGCCTTGGTGACACGCTTCGGCGTGTCGACCAAGCCCTCGCGATCGGGGTTGTCGCCGGTCCAGCGCAAAAGCGTGCGCACGGCGGCCTCGACCTCGGCCTCGCTCGGCCGGTCGGTAACCGGCTTTTCCATGTAGGAGGAAGGGGGCATGAGTTTCTTGATGACGGCATCCATAAAGGCGTCTCCCGTAGTCCCACTCAAAGGTGGGACGAGTTGAACGGACCACGACCTTCGGGTGAAACTCGCCCGGTTTCCAGCCCGCAAGCGGCGTGAACAGATGAGCAATGACAATAGCTTGAGGTTGCCTTGTCGATGCCCGGCTGCGACCATTATATATGGTCGTGCTGAGCGAAAGGAAGACACAACAGCGGCAAACGCTGTTCGCTCGGCGGCGACGGATTGGAAAAATATGATCGACGACGTCTACAATGCGAAAATTCTGGGCTTCGCTGGAAACATCGCCCGGATCGGCCGTCTCGATCACCCCGATGCGACCGCCAGGGCGCATTCCAAATTGTGCGGCTCGACCGTCACCGTCGACTTGAAAATGGATGGCGATGTGGTGACCGATTTCGCCCATGACGTGAAGGCCTGCGCGCTCGGCCAGGCTTCCTCCTCGATCATGGCCCGGAATGTGATCGGCGCCAACGCGGATGAGCTGCGCGCGGTGCGCGAG
>NZ_RZSC01000765.1:0-2717 GCF_003998155.1 Mesorhizobium sp. M1E.F.Ca.ET.063.01.1.1 | reverse complement strand
GTATAACACCCGCGCGAAAGCAGACACCCCAATGAAAAGGGCGCCTCGCGGCGCCCTTCGACTGTTCGCAGTCCTCGGCTCTGGCAGCATCTCGTCAGAGCTTCACCGCCTCGATTGCCGTTAGGGAACGGTCGATCACCTGGTCAAGAGTCTCATCCAGGCGTGTGCCTGTTGCGACCGCCGACAGCCGTGCGGCAAATCCCAAATGGTAGTCCACGAACCAATCGGGGCGCGGCTCCGGCTCCGGAAACGGTCCCCACCAAGGGGGAAGCTTCGGGATCTTCGGTCGTGTGGGGCACCAGTCATCGAGGTCGCTCAACAGCGCTTTCATATCGAGCCCGCCTCGCTCGGCCACCCACGCATGGCGGACAAATTCGTCAGCGACCGCTGCGCCCAGTTCATGCGGCGGCAGCGGCTGCGGATTGAGTGCGACCCGCACAAGCCCACCCTGTGGTCCGCGCGGGATCACATCGTAGATGGCGGGAAAGCGTTTCCCGATGATCGCCAGGAGCTTTTTATTCAGTTGCATACAACCCCCTTCTGCAGACGCTCGTCACGTCGGCTGATTTCGTCTCAGTTGCACGACAAGAATGGAAGCAGAGGTCGTCGGTGTATGTGAAAGCGATTACGGATCTGAAAAGATATTGTATCTGTTTCGTAAAAGAACCGAATTTAAAAAAAGAGAAGCGAAATTTATCTTAAATACTTGGCGCGCAAGTTCGCTGAACGATCTTTAGCCAACTCGCAAAAGCCAGGCACAACTCCCGCCCGAGGCGGAAAAGTCTTGCCAATCGATCTTGTAAACGAATGAGGGCGCCGCAAGGCGCCCTCCCCGGTTCAAACGTTCGTCGACGCCTACTGCGGCAGCTTGTCGTCGACGCCCTTGACGTAGAAATTCATGCCAAGCAGCGTGCCGTCGTCGGCCACCTCGCCGTCCTTCAACCACGGCGAGCCGTCCTGCTTTGACACCGGACCCGTGAAGGGGTTCCAGCCGCCGGCGATCTTCTTCTCGGTCGCCTCGGCCATCGCCTTCACGTCGTCGGGCATATTGGTGAAGGGCGCGAGCTTGACGGCGCCGTCCTTGATGCCGAGCCAGACATTGTCCGGCTTCCAGGTGCCATCGAGAGCCGCCTGAACGCGGCTGATGTAGTACGGACCCCACTCGTCGGTCAGCGAGGTCAGGGCCGCATTCGGCGCAAACTTGATCATATCGGAGGACTGGCCGAAGCCGTGCAGCTTGCGCTCCTCGGCGACCTGCAGCGCGGCGGTCGAGTCCGTGTGCTGGACGATGATGTCGGCGCCCTGGTCGAACAGCGCCTTGGCGGCGTCGGCTTCCTTGCCCGGATCGAACCAGGAGTTCACCCACACGATCTTGACCTTGAAGTCGGGATTGACCGACTGCGCGCCGAGCATGAAGGAGTTGATGCCCATCACCACCTCGGGGATCGGGAAGGAGACGATGTAGCCGGCCAGCCCCTTCTTCGATTCCTTGGCCGCGATCTGGCCGAGCACGTAGCGGCCTTCATAGAAGCGCGCATTGTAGATGCCGAGATTCTTGCCGGTCTTGTAGCCGGTGGCATGCTCGAACATCACCTTGGGGAACTTCTTGGCGACCTTCACCTCGGCGTCCATGAAGCCGAAGGACGTGCCGAAGATGATCTTGCACTTCTCGCGCGCCAGGCGCTCGAAGGCGCGGTCGGCGTCGGGGCCTTCCGAGACGTTCTCGAGATAGGCGGTCTCGACCTTGTCGCCGAGCGCCTTCTCCACTTCCAGGCGGCCCTGGTCATGCTGGTAGGAATAGCCGAAGTCGCCGATCGGACCCGTATAGACCCAGCAGGCCTTCAGTTTGTCGGCCGCCTCGGCGGTTGCCGCCAGCGACAGCGCCGCGGTCGTGGTCATAAGCGCAATAAGCAGTTTTTTCATCGTGTTACCTCTCTGAATTGAGCCTTGGAGCTTCCCGTCTTTTTGTTGTTGTCAACGATCCGGAACAAATGGCTGCCCCAACGAAGCCGGCGTGTTCATCATCGTCAGCCGCTTGTTGCGCGAGATTAGAACGAGAACCACGATGGTTGCCAGATAGGGCAGCGAAGAAAGAAACTGCGAAGGCACCGGAATGCCAAAAGCCTGTGCATGAAGCTGGCCGATCCACACCGCGCCGAAGATGTAGGCGCCCGCCAGCACCCGCCACGGCCGCCAGGACGCGAAGACCACCAGCGCCAGCGCTATCCAGCCGCGGCCGGCGCTCATGTTCTCGACCCATTGCGGCGTGTAGACCAGCGACAGGTGCCCGCCGGCAAGACCGGCGCAGGCGCCGCCGAAGATCACGGCGAGATAGCGGTAACGGATGACCTTGATGCCGAGCGCATGCGCCGAAGAGTGGCTGTCGCCGATCGAGCGCAGCGTGAGGCCGGTGCGGGTCCTGAACAGGAACCACATCACGGCCGCGGTGAGCGCGATCGAGATGTAGAACAGCGGGTCCTGGCCGAAGATCAGCTTGCCCACGACCGGGATCGAGCGGAGGCCGGGGATGTCGAGGTTCGGCAGCCTGACGCCAGGCTGCCCGACAAAGCTGGTGCCGATCATGCCGGAGAGGCCGAGGCCGAGCAGCGTGAGCGACAGGCCGGTCGCGACCTGGTTGGTGGCCAAGGATAGCGTCATCACGGCGAAGAGCAGCGAAAACAGCGCACCGACGATGATCGCGGCAAGCAGGCCGATCC
>NZ_RZSC01000764.1:0-2721 GCF_003998155.1 Mesorhizobium sp. M1E.F.Ca.ET.063.01.1.1 | reverse complement strand
ACGCGGGCGCGTCGCATCACCACGCCCAGGAGCCGCGCGCCATAGGCGGAAAAGTCCTTGGTGACGCCATTGAGGACATCGTGCAATTCGGCCATGGCCTCTTCACGTGTCTCTTCGCCGGCCGTGCTGATGCGGAACGCGTTGAGCGCCTTGTCGACCCAGCCGACGCGCCCGACCATCGGGCGGCGGATGAGCGTCAGGAAAGCCTCGTTGACGAACAGGTTCTTCGAGCCCAACTCGTCCATGTAGCGGGCATCGAGCTCCGCCACGAAAGGGTTTTCGAAATCTCCTTCGATCTCTGGCGTCACATGACGCCGAATGATGGTTGCGTAGGCGGCAAAACGGGACGTGGAGAGGTTGCGGAATGTCGTGTTGCGATTGAACATGCGGTTGTTGAGCTCTGCCTGATCCATTGTCTGGAAGGGCAGGCCGCTGAGCTGAATGACGCCGAGCAGAAAGCCGCTTTTGGCGACCACCAAATTGTCGTCGACGTGGCGCAAATAGGGGACATGGCCCTCGACAGGCTTTTCCCGTTTGCGCGCTTTTGCGAATTTCAGGTCGGCGTTCACGCTCACGGCGAATAGCTCCTCGCGCCCCAAAAGCCCGAGTTTGCGACCGCGTCCCGTTTCGACAGTCGGCGTTCGACTATGTGGAAGATGTACGGGTCGCGCTGGCAAAGATAGGCGCTGATCAAATGCGTCGCGCTGAATAGACCGAGGCCGAGCGTGAAGCTGCTGGTCGCGATGAATCCGATGACGGCAGCCATGCCGTTGAGCGCGAACACCTCGTAGCGCACACCCCATTTCATCGGCGGGCGCGTTAGAGGCAGGCTGACCGGCTCGACATAGACCTCTTCGTCCTCCATCGGTCACGCGCCTCCAGCGGTGGACCGGATGGAATCGACCAGAGCTGCGGCGCCAAACACCAGAGCGATACCGATGATGATGGAAAGCGCCATCATCCACACCAGTCTGCCGGTCATGGCGAGGAAGCCGAGAAAGCAAACCGCTATGATCCCGAAAGATCGGGCAATGCTGCCTTGCAGCACACCGACGAACCATTCCAGCACGCCCTC
Organism: Mesorhizobium sp. M1E.F.Ca.ET.063.01.1.1; assembly: GCF_003998155.1. Taxonomy (NCBI): domain Bacteria; kingdom Pseudomonadati; phylum Pseudomonadota; class Alphaproteobacteria; order Hyphomicrobiales; family Phyllobacteriaceae; genus Mesorhizobium; species Mesorhizobium sp. M1E.F.Ca.ET.063.01.1.1. The sequence goes on along the minus strand of NZ_RZSC01000764.1, from coordinate 1,646 downwards.
GACCGGGGCGGCCGACTGCGCGTATGCGCTCGCCGGTGCGAGCGCCATGCCGATCGCCGCGGCGGCCATAAACTGGACGGCGAATTTACCCGCCTTTTTATAATCCATCCTCGTCTCACTCCTAATTCAGTTGCCAAAATCCATGACGTGTCCGTCTTGCCAGGCGACGCCATCGACCGCGCCGGTCGCGGTGGCGTGATGATCGTCAACAGGGTTGCGAGTGGGAGCCTTGATCAGCTTGCCGAGCTTCCAGCGATTGAGCACTTTGACCACGTATTTCGTGGTTTCGTCGTTCACCGGGATGCCGTTGGCTTTGTAAACGTTCTGCTCGCCTGCATTGTAGGCCGCCGACATCAGCAGCGGATCCTGGAACTCGTCATAAAGCGCTTTCAGATAGCGGACGCCGGCACGGATATTGGCTTTCGCGTCGCATCTCTCGGCCACACCAAGGCGCGACGCTGTCGCCGGCATGAGCTGCATGATGCCGAGAGCGCCCGCGCGGGACGGCCCTTGATTGCCGCCCATGTCGCTTTCTGCCCAGGCAACCGCCTCGCTCAGATCGGGATCGAAGCCCTCTTCTTCGGCGACCTGGCGCACCAAGGCCGCGGCCCGCCTGCGATCCGTCGGCGCACACCCGCCGCCAATCGTCGATCCGTGATCAGCATCGGAAAAGGTCGAAACCACCGGGCGGGCCGGCAGAGCAAATGCCGCAGCGATGCGCGTCGAGTTCGTCTTGTCCGCATGTGCGCCGAATGGCGCCATGACGGCAGAGAGAGAAAGCGCAAGCGCGATTCGGTTTTTCATTGCGCTACCGATTTTGACATTTTACTATGGGTACATGGAGCCAAAGTAAAGTGTCAATATGAGAAGCAGGATCGAGGCCAATTTTCCGATGAAGCAGTTTTTCTTCCTCGCGGCATTGTTGCTCCACAGCACCGTCCTAGGCGCCGCCGATCTGGGCACGAACGAGCCGCGTCCGTTCGAGCAGCCGTCGACCGCGTATCTGCAGAAGTTCGCCAAACCTGGCGAAAAGACCTTCGTCTACGAGCGCTACGACGCACGCGGAGGCCTTTTTCAGCGCGACCTAACAGCGCTAGCTAAGCCGGTGGAGATCAAGTCCGCGACCGAACGCGTCATCAACGGCGTCACCTATAGGCTGCGGGGCCTCGCGGCCTGTCCGAAGCCCAAGATCACCTACAAGGCTGAGGAGTGGGATTGCACGAAGGCCGTGCGGGACTACGACGAGGCCGTCTATAACACCCGCGCATCCGTCGTGTTGTGCAAGACGCTGGTCCTCAAAAGCCAGCCCGGCGTTCCGGACGCGGTTTCGTGCTTTGCGCTCGTCGGGGCTGGCAATGCCAATGACCCGTATTCGGTCGCTTATGACGACGATTCCATGGTCTTCTTCGACATGGCCGCGATCGGCCGCAACCAGGACGGCAGGTCCCTGCGGCCGGATCTCGAACATGCCTCCGATCTCGGCAAACAGTTCCAGACCGATGAAGCGAACTAGCCTCGCTGCGTTTATCACATTCGCAACCGCCCACGCCGTGGGCGCCGAAGGCGCCGCGCCGCCAAACGCGACAGCCACTCCCTTCCTCGTGTCGAAAAGCGTCGAACTGCTGACAGGAGATACGTGGCAGGAC
>NZ_RZSC01000763.1:0-2725 GCF_003998155.1 Mesorhizobium sp. M1E.F.Ca.ET.063.01.1.1 | reverse complement strand
GACGATGGCGATCGACAGCACGAGCTGCCCGAGCCCATGGCCGCGCAGGATGACGAAGCCGGACAAGAGGCCGGCGGGGCGCTCGCCGGCACTGCCCGCCGCGATCATGGCGACCGGGTCTGAAATGCCGAAATGCGCAGCGGCGATCCCGGCCGCATAGGCGCCCGCGCCGAATAGGGCTGCATGGCCAAGCGTCGCCACGCCGCAAAAACCGGTCACGAGATCGAGCGACAGCACCAGCATGATCATGCCGATGATGCGTGTGAGCAATGCCAGATTGTCGGGGAACAAAAGATAGCCTGCCCCTGCCGCCGCGAGCACGGCCGCAAGGCCGATCCAGTCGGCGGAGGCGGAGAACCGTGGTCGGGCGACTGGCCTGGCGGCGCCTGTGAGGTGGTCGGCGTTCATGCCTTAGGCCCTTCCGAGAAGGCCGCGCGGAAAGGCGCAAACGATGAGGATGACGGCCAGGTAGAAGAAGAACTCGCCATAGTCCGGCATCAGGTACCGCCCCGCGGTGTCGACCGCACCGAGCACGAGGCAGGCAAGCAAGGCTCCGCCGATCGAGCCGGCGCCGCCCACCGCGACCACGACCAGGAAGGTCACCATGTAGCGCAGCGCGTAATATGGCTCGATCGGCAGCAATTCGGCCCCCACGACACCGCCGAAGGCGGCAAGCCCGGCCGAGACCGCGAAGCTCGCTGCATAGACGGATTTCGTCCGGACACCCAGCGCGGCGGCCATCGGCGTGTTATCCACGGAAGCGCGCAGCTTCACGCCAAAGGAGGTCCGCTCGACCAGGTACCAGAGGGCGGCGGCAACGGCGAAGCCGCACAGGATCGCAAAGAGTTTGTGGGCAGCAATCGAACGGAAGCCGAGATCGACCGGCCCGCTCAGCAGCCCCGGCAGTGGGATGGTCTTGAGCGTCGGTCCGAAGGTGTAGTTGGCGATGCCGATGACGCAGAAGGTGATGCCGATCGTCATCAGCACCTGGATGAGTTCCGGAGCATTGTAGATGCGGCGGTAGAGCAGCCTTTCGATCGGCGCCGCGATGACCACGGTTCCTGCGACCGCGAGCACGAGCCCGACGACATAGCCGAGGCCGAGATCGCGCATGGCATAGGAGGCCAGATAGCCTCCCACCATGGCGAAAGCTCCGTGCGCCAGGTTCACCACCCGCATCAGCCCCATGGTCAGCGACAGGCCGATCGAGATGACGAAAAGCACCATGCCGTAGGCAAGGGCGTCGACCGCGACGCTGAGCACGCTTTGCATGGTTCACTCCGGAGGCCGCCCGCAGGCTGCCGCCTGCAGGCAAGAACATGGACGCTGAGGGCTTGCCTGCGCAAGGCTATTTGGCGGCGGCGAGACCCGGGTCCGTCATGTTGGGGAAGGTCTGGATCTCCTTGTTGTAATAGGTGCCGTCCTCGGCCTTGGCGACCTCCCGCAGATAGATGTTCTGCGTGATATGGCGGCTTTCGGGGTCGATCGATACCGGTCCTCGCGGACTTTCCCAGGCCATTCCCTTGACGGCATCGACGGCCTTCTTGGCGTCCTGCTTGCCGCCCGTCGCCTCGATCATCTTGTAGATGACCCTCATGCCGTCATAGGCGCTGACCGACGGGAAGGACAACTCCGCCGGATTGCCGATCGCGGTGCGCGCCGCCGCGACGAACTTCTTGTTCTCGCCGGAGTCGTGCGCAATCGAGTAGTGGAAGGTGGTCGTGACGCCGAGAGCCGTATCGCCCAGCGCCGGAAGATCGGATTCCTGCGTCAGGTCGCCAGGCGCCAGGAACTGGATGCCGGCCTGCTTGAGGCCGTTCTCGTTATACGACTTCAGGAAGCCGAGCGTGGTCGGGCCGGAGGGCAGGAAGGCAAAGACCGCCTCGGCGCCGGAATCCTTAACCCGCTGCATGATCGGGCTGAAATCGGTCGTCGACAGGGGCATGCGGATCGACTCGACGATTTGCCCGCCATCCGCCTTGAAGGTGGTCGCGAAAGCCGTTTCGGCATCGACGCCGGGCCCATAGTCGCTGACGGCGGTAATGACCTTCTTGATACCGCGCTGGGCCGCCACCTTCGCCATCGGCACCGACGTCTGCCAGAGCGTGAAGGACGTGCGCACGACGAGCGGACTCTTGGTCACGATCGCCGAGGTAGCCGCATTCATGATCACCATCGGCACGTTGGCCTGCTCAAGAAGTGGCGTGACGGCCATGGCATCGGGTGTGAAATAGAAGCCTGCGAGATACTGGACGTGCTCCTTGACGACCAGATCCTGGGCAAGTGATTTGGCCTGCGCGGGATTTGCCGCCGGAAGGTCGCGATAGACGATCTCGACATCATCATTGCCGACCTTGGCGCCGTTCAACGCCGTCCAGGCATCGATGCCGGCCTTGAAATTCTTGCCTTGAATGGCGAACGGGCCGGAAAACGGGCCGATCACACCGACCTTGATCGTATCCGCCAAGGCGGTTCCGCCGAGTGCGATCGCCGCAACCGCGGCCAGCAGCATGCGTCTCATAGTTCTCCTCCCTCGCGCGGCCGCCCAGCTTTAAACGGGGATTTTTCAGCCGCATCGTCTCGGTCTCTCATGCCGAAATGGTAATGTAAAATGAAAATCAGTCGCCGATTATTAACCTCCCGGATATGATTCGATCGAAATCCGGCGCACTTGCATCGTTTCCCTTTGCGGTGCGTGCGTGCCGGCAGCGATACGCTCTCTCAT
>NZ_RZSC01000762.1:0-2726 GCF_003998155.1 Mesorhizobium sp. M1E.F.Ca.ET.063.01.1.1 | reverse complement strand
GCCCACTTTCGGGCGACATGCATTATTGCCTAAGCTGGCGCTTCTGCAGCCAGATTACCACGCGGAAGACGATGTAAAGCAGCGCCACGCAGGCATGCGAGATGACGATCAGCAGCCGGTGGCCGAAGAGGTCGGGAAAGCCGGCATACATCACGGTCTCGGTCGCCGCGCAGATGAACCAGATGACCGGGCCCCAGGAAGCGAGCATCCAGAGGCCCGCGGCGGCGAAGGGAAAGAAGACGGCAAGGGTCGTCGCGGCCACCTGCCAGTGCACCGGCATCAGGTCGAAGCGCCAGAGCTCGCCGGGATAGATGCCGATCAGCCGGATCCAGTAGAGGATGCCGAAGAGCAGGCAATAGCCGGCGATCACGCGCTGGAACCAGGCGAAGATGATCTCGGTGGTCGAGGGCTGCAGCACCACGCGCCTGGAGGTGACCTCGCTCACAGCTCGAGCTCCCGGGAGCCGAGCGACGCGAAATAGGCATCGACGTCGGCGGGGCTCACCGCGCCGAGGTCGGCGGGCCGCCACTCAGGCTTCGAACCCTTGTCGATGATGGCGGCGCGGATGCCTTCGTAAAAGTCGTGGCCAGCCAGCATGCGGTTGAGGATGCGGAACTCCATCTTCATGCACTCGTCCATCGACAGCGTCAGTCCGGCGCTGATCTCGCGCCAGGCGACGTTGAGGCTGGTCGGCGAGCGCGCCTTGATCGTCGCCAGGGTCTTTGCCGCGAACACATCGGTGGCGGCAGCCTCCTCGAGGCTGGCGATGATGCCTGCGAGCGAGGCTTGCGAGAAATGGCGCGCGATCGCTTCCAGATCCTGCCGCTCGGTCTCCCGCTTCGCCGGACTGAAGAAGCCGCGCAATTCCTCACCCGGATCGCCTGATACGGCCAACTCGTCGAGCAAGCCTGCCTGGTCCTCGGCCTTGATGGTGTGGGTGGCGAGGCCCGACCACAGTGCATCGCCATAGCGGATGCGATTTCCCGTCAGCCCCAGATACATGCCGAAACTGCCGCCGAGATCCGGCAACAGATGGCTGGCGCCGACGTCGGGGAAGAAGCCGATGCCGACCTCGGGCATGGCGAACTGCGCGTTCTCGGTCAGCACGCGATGCGAGCCGTGGAAGGAGATGCCGACGCCGCCGCCCATGACGATGCCGTCGATCAGCGCGACATAGGGTTTCCTGAAGCGCGCGATGCGGGCGTTGAGCCGGTACTCGTCGGCGAAGAAGTCGACGGGCGGCTTGCCGGCGCGGCCGGCCTCGTAGATGTGCAGGATGTCGCCGCCGGCGGAGAACGCCCTGCCCTCGGCCTTGACGACGACGAGGCTCACGCCGGCATCGCCCTCCCAGGCATCGAGCGCCTTGCCGAGCGCCTTCACCATGCGGTGGGTGACGGCATTGAGCGCCTGCGGCCGCGTCAGCGTGACGACGCCCGCCTTGCCCAAACGCTCGAAGCGAATTTCGTCGCCTCCGCCAAAATCCATCGTGAGAGAATCCTCCCCCGCGCCTGCGGGAGGAGAAGTGCTAAGCGGCGACCGGGCGAACGTCAATTGTCGAGAGCCCGGGCCGGACGCGTTTCTCGTGGCGAGCGCGCTACCAGACGAACGGGATAAGCGCGTTCGTGCGGCGCGCATAGCCGGGGAATTCATCGGGAAACTGCCGCGCCAGAAGCCGGTCCTCGGCGCCAACGCGCCAGATGAAGATCGCCCCCAAGAGGAGGAGCAGAAAGACGAAAGGGCCGCCCACCACGATCGCCGAGCCGATGCATGCGAGCAGGCCGCCTGTGTACATGGGATGGCGCAGGCGGCGGTATGGGCCGGACGTCACCAGTTCGTGGTCCTGCTTGGCCGAGACGGTCTGGCTCCAGTTGCGACCGAGGGTTTGCCGCGCCCAGACCAACAGAAACATGCCGGCGACGGCCAGGACGACACCGACGCTGCTCAGGACGGCGTTGACGGGCGCGAAGTTGACGAAGGCGAACAATTGGACGCGCGGCAGCAGGAAGGCCGCGATCATGGCAAACATCAGTCCGAAACTCTGCAGCAGATGCGGCTCGGTATCCCGTTTCACGCCAATCGCGTGAACGGTCAGATAGACAATCAGCAGCACCCAGGCAGCGTAGATGAACCAGATGAAGATCATGCCTCACTCCACTCCTCGGTTAGCCGGCAATCGTCTTGGCCGTCGTCCGCGCCCGGTGCTAGAAATGGCCATCCTGAACCGGACGACAAGACATGCCCGGATTTTCTCACCCAGCGGCGACGGCGATCGGCCTGATCGCCATTTGCCTGATGTCTTGCCCCGCCGGCGCCGCGACGGCGGACGAACTCTACCAGGCGCAGACGATCGTCACCGGCACCGGCGAGCCGAACCGCGAGATCGGCTTCAAGGATTGCCTGGACAAGGTGCTGGTCAGGGTGTCCGGCGACCAGAGGCTGACGCAGAAGGCGGAGATGCTGGCGCTGCGCGACAAGGCAGCCGACTTCGTCCAATCCTTCCGCTACCACGACCGGCTGGAAGGCATTCCCATCCATGACGAGCAAGGCACGCATGACCGGCCGCACGACCTTACCTGCCTCTACAAGCCCGCGGTGGTCGACAAGCTCCTGGCGCAGCTCGGCAGCAGGCCGTGGCGCGGCGAGCGGCCGCTGATCGCCGTTTTCCTCACGACCGAACAAGGCATGAAGCATTTCGTGCTGACGGCCGACGAAGGCCGCGGCGGGGC
>NZ_RZSC01000761.1:0-2726 GCF_003998155.1 Mesorhizobium sp. M1E.F.Ca.ET.063.01.1.1 | reverse complement strand
GATATCGCCGATGCGCCGCAGCGTCTCGCCGGTTTCCGGCGGCAGGCCGAGGAGTCCGGGCAATTGCGAGACGATGATATGGACGGAAATGCCGGCGAGAAAACCGGTCGTCACCGGCACCGAAAGGAGATCGGCGATCCAACCAAGACGGAAGATGCCGCTGAACGCCACCAGTAGCCCGACCATCAGCGCCAGCATGGCCGCCAGCGCCAGATAATGCGGCGAGCCGGATGCCGCGATCAGTGCGAGGCCGCCGGCGAAAAGCGGCGTGATCGTCGAATCCGCCCCGACCGAAAGATGGCGATTGGCGCCGAAGAACGCAAAGGCCACGGATCCGGCGACGAAGGCGAAGAACCCGATCCCCGGCTGGAAGCCTCCGAGCCTGGCCGTCGCCATCTGTTCGGGAATGGCGATCGCCGCCAGCGTGAAACCGGCGGCCAGGTCGCCGTTGAGGTCCTTTGCCGTCCAGCCGCTGAGCGCCCGCAGAGGCAGCCATGAGATCCAATTCATTGCATTTGCAGTTTCCGCCCGAGGGTGACGATCCATGGCCGACCTTGCCCCTGTGGCGGCGAAATCGACCTTGGCCATATCGTCGCAATCAACGGTATCCTTTTGAAATTACCACCAAAATTGTCTCTGGAAAAGTGTCGCCGCCATTGGAGTTTCAGCCCGGCATCCTATATAAGCGGTGAGTGATTCCCGACAGGATTGTGACCTGATTTGACCGACCAGAAGACACCGCGCGGGCCGGAGGGCGGCCCCATCGGCATCGAGCCGATTTCGATCATCGAGGAGATGCAGCGCTCCTATCTCGATTACGCCATGAGCGTGATCGTCAGCCGCGCGCTGCCCGACGTACGCGATGGCCTGAAGCCGGTGCATCGGCGCATCCTCTATGCCTCGCATGAGAGCGGCTATCACTGGAACCGCAAATATGTGAAGTCGGCGCGTCCGGTCGCCGACGTGATGGGTAAATACCATCCGCATGGCGACGCCTCGATATACGACGCGCTGGTTCGCATGGCGCAGGACTGGTCGCTGCGCGTGCCGCTGATCGACGGTCAAGGCAATTTCGGCTCGATCGACGGCGATCCGCCGGCGGCGATGCGCTACACTGAGTCGAGGCTGACCAAGGTCGCGCATGAGCTGCTGGAGGACATCGACAAGGAAACCGTCGATTTCCAGGATACTTACGACGCTTCCGGCAGCGAGCCGAAAGTGCTGCCGGCGCGCTTCCCGAACCTTCTGGTCAACGGCTCGGGCGGCATCGCCGTCGGCATGGCCACCAACATCCCGCCGCACAACCTGGCCGAGGTCTGCAACGGCGCCATCGCCATCATCGACAACCCCGCCATCGACCTGCCGTCGCTGATGGAGATCGTGCCCGGTCCGGATTTCCCGACCGGCGGCATCGTGCTTGGCCGTTCCGGCATCTACAGCGCCTATTCGACGGGGCGCGGCTCGATCGTCATGCGCGGCCGCGTCAATATCGAGGCGCGCGGCAACGACCGTGAATCGATCGTCATCACCGAGATTCCCTATCAGGTGAACAAGGCGGCGATGATCGAGAAGATGGCCGAACTGGTGCGCGAGAAGCGCATCGAGGGCATCTCCGACATCCGCGACGAGAGCGACCGCCAGGGCTACCGCGTCGTCGTCGAGTTGAAGCGCGAGGCCGTCGCCGACGTCATTCTCAACCAGCTTTACCGCTTCACGCCCCTGCAAACGTCGTTCGGCGCCAACATGGTGGCGCTGAACGGCGGCAAGCCGGAAGTGCTGACGCTGATCGACATGCTGAAGGCCTTCGTCGGCTTCCGCGAGGAGGTGATCAGCCGCCGCACGAAATACCTTTTGCGCAAGGCGCGCGAGCGCGCCCATGTGCTCGTCGGTCTCGCCATCGCCGTCGCCAACATCGACGAAGTGATCAAGCTGATCCGCACTGCGCCCGATCCACAGACGGCGCGCGAGCAGTTGATGGAACGGCGCTGGCCGTCCCACGACGTCGCTCCGCTGATCAAGCTGATCGACGATCCGCGCCACCGCATCAACGAAGACGGCACCTACAATCTCTCCGAAGAACAGGCGCGCGCCATCCTGGATCTGCGGCTGCAGCGCCTGACCGCGCTCGGCCGCGACGAGATCGCCGACGAGCTGAACAAGATCGGCGCCGAAATCGTTGATTATCTTGACATTTTATCTTCCCGCGCGCGCATCCAGCAGATCGTCAAGGACGAGCTCATCGCCGTCCGCGACGAGTTCGGCACGCCGCGCCGCACCGAGCTCGCCGAGGGCGGGGCGGACATGGAAGACGAGGACCTGATCCAGCGCGAGGACATGGTGGTGACGGTGAGCCATTCCGGCTACATCAAGCGCGTGCCTCTGTCGCTCTACCGGGCGCAGCGCCGCGGCGGCAAGGGCCGCTCCGGCATGTCGACCAAGGAAGAGGATTTCGTCACCCGGCTGTTCGTGGCCAATACGCACACGCCGGTGCTGTTCTTCTCCTCGCGCGGCATCGTCTACAAGGAAAAGGTGTGGCGTCTTCCGGTCGGCAACCCGCAATCGCGAGGCAAGGCGCTGATCAACATGCTGCCGCTCGAGCAGGGCGAGCGCATCACCACCATCATGCCGCTGCCGGAGGATGAGGCAAGCTGGGGCGAGCTCGACGTGATGTTCGCCACCACGCGCGGCACGGTGCGCCGCAACAAGCTGTCCGACTTCGTCCAGGT
>NZ_RZSC01000760.1:0-2728 GCF_003998155.1 Mesorhizobium sp. M1E.F.Ca.ET.063.01.1.1 | reverse complement strand
CCTGGAGACCGGCCGGCAGCTCGCCGGACTTGGCTTCACCGTGCTCATCGGCGCGCGCGACCTCGCCAAGGGCGAGGCGGCGGCGAAGAAACCCGGCGGCAATGTCGAGGCCATCGCGCTGGATGTCGCCGCGCCCGATGGGCCAGCCCTTGCTGCAGCCGAGGTGGAGCGCCGATTCGGTCGGCTCGACGTGCTCGTCAACAACGCCGCCATCCACTACGAGTTGTCCGCGCGAGCGCTGAATCCCCACCGGACGGTGGGCAGCAAGGCCTTCGAGAGCTATGTCGTCGGCGCCTGGCGGGTGGCGTTCGCCTTCGCGCCGCTGCTCAGCGCCTCCGGTCATGGCCGGCTGGTCATCGTTTCGCCCGAGGCTGGCTCGCCGGCCTATTCGACCGGCAGGGCGACGCTCAGTGCGCTCACCCGAATTCTCGCGGCCGAGCTGCGCGACGCGGGCGTCCTGGTCAACGCCATCAGCCCGGACTGGATGGAGACCGACATGGGCGGGCCCGGCAGCCGCCCAGTCGCGCCAGGGGCGGCCGGCATCGTATGGGCCGCGACCCTGCCGGACGACGGTCCGACGGGCGGCTTCTTCCGCGATGGCATGAAGCTGCCGTGGTGAACGGCTCGAGCGTCCTACCTGCCCATACGCCTTGCTACGAAAATAGCATTCTCGGCCTACGAAGTGTGATGCGAGGCTCCGCGCCCGTGCACCCAAGGCACGCGGTGGTGCGGTCTCGCGAGAAGAGGAGTGGCAGGCGGGATCGAGCCCAAAATCCAAAAATCCGGACGAAACTGTTGAACCATTGCGAGGCCCGCCGTGTTTGACGTGGTTGGCCACGAGGGAAGGACCACCAGTGAGAGCACCCTATCTCGTCTCGGCCGCGCTCATTGCGGCATCTGCAATGCCGGCGGCGGCTGGCGAAATCTCAGACGGCAAGGTCAAGATCGGCATCTTGAACGACCAGTCGGGCGTCTAGCCGATGGCCGACGGCACGCTGAAGCTGGTGGCGGTCGAATACATCACCTCGAAGGGTCCGGCATCGCTCGATGGCCAGCTGTTCAACTTCAACAGCGCGCCCAACCGCTACGGTCTCGGCGAGTTCTACGAACTGCATGTCTGGGCCTGGAAGAGCAACCCGACCGGCACCTTCGCCGACATGAACCCGAAAGTGTCGTGCGAACACGCGATTGCGCCGAGTCAGTAAGAAACGCCAGGCGGTGAAGCTGCCGATCTCCCCCCGTGAGGAGATGCCCGGCAGGGCAGAAGGGGCGCTGTTCCGCCGGCATCTTTGGGCTTGGATTCCTCGCCTCCGCTGAAAGCGGGGGAGAGGTGGCCGCAAAGCGGCCGGAGAGGGGGCTTCGCAGGGCGCTGTCCCCCTCTCCGTCTCGGCTTCGCCGAGTGTCCAGCCGATAGATGGGTAACACTTTGAACCGGATACATAGGTTACAGTTTTCCCCCTGAGTTGCTGTCCGCCGCAGTGCCGTCTGGTCGGGTTGAAGGGCACTGCGGCGGACCAGTTTCTTGTGTCTGCCGTCGATGAAGCCGAGCGGATGGGTATAGAAGTGGAGCGCCCATTGCCCGTTCTCGGTCTCGGTTGCGGCAACCGCTTCACCGGCCAATGTCTTTGAGACGTAGATGAAGTCGCCGTTCCACTTGATCTCGCCGTTTTGGCGCACGCTGCGCACCGCAGCTTCGGCCGGATAGTCCGGCTTCGGTATCGTCTTCGGCATGGCGCGGGTCGAGGGGCGGTAATGCTGTGCCGGCGTGTCCATGCCCAGCGCCTCGTGCGGGCGCTCCTCATTGTACTCGCGCCGGAAAGCCTCGAAGGCCCGAGCCTGGGCCGCCCTGTCGGCCTCCGGCGCCTTGGCCAGCGGCAGCATGGTCAGGTGGAAGCGCTCATGGCAGCCGTTCTGCTGCGGCTTGCCCGGCTGGATGCGCTCCAGCACGATGCCGAGCTTGATGAAACGCACGCTAAGCGGCGTCAGCCCGGTGAGGCCGACCGACGCAAACGGCGAGCCATTGTCGCTTCTGAACCGATCCGGCAGGCCATTCTCCTCGAACGTCCGCTCAAACACCGGCCAGGCTTCACCCTCCGACGTCGAGCCGATCGCCGCCAGCGCCAACAGGTAGCGGCATGCCCCATCCATCACCGTCAGCGGCTCGCAGCGCCAGCCGTCGCCGGTCCGGAACCAGCCCTTGTGGTCGCCCGTCCACAGCGCGTTCGGTCCTTCCGGCTCCGGCCATGGTCCGTTGCCCGCCGCCCTCCAGCGCGCACGGCGATGCCCGACAAGCCCATGCCGCTTCAGGATCTCGCCAGCTGTCGAGACCGCCGGCCAGCCGCAGTTGGGCTCCGCCCGCTTCAGCCGGGCCATGATCTTCTTCGGCCCCCACAGCGGATGCGCTTCCTTCTCCGCCACGATCCGATCCACCAGCTCCGCTGCCGTTGCACGGCCGTGCTCGAGCGGCGCCCGCGGCTGGTCGTGCAGGCCTTCCGGGCCAAACTCCCGGTAGCGTCCAAGCCATTTGTAGCCGGTCTTGCGCGAGATATCGAAGGCAGCACAAAGCTGCGTCATCGTCTCCTCCCCAGATAGGCATTCCGCAACAAAACGAAGCCGCTCGTCCATGAGTCCAGTCTCTCGCCAAACCATCGCCGGTCCTCCCGGCAAACGAGAAAACTGTCACCCATCTAATCGGTCCATTCTGTTACCTATCTATCCGGTTCGGACA
>NZ_RZSC01000075.1:0-15891 GCF_003998155.1 Mesorhizobium sp. M1E.F.Ca.ET.063.01.1.1 | reverse complement strand
TACGATCCGCAGGTCTTCCATGTCGACGAAGAGGCGGCGAGGAAGAGCGTGCTTGGCGGGCTCTGCGCCTCCGGCTGGCACACCGCCTCCACCTGGATGAAATACAACCTCGAAAAGCGCATGGAGACCGAGGGTGTGCGCTGGACCGGCCCCGGTCCGCAGCCCGAATTCGGCCCCTCGCCCGGTTTCCGCAACCTGAAATGGCTGAAGCCGGTCTATGCCGGCGAGACCGTGACCTTCACGCGCACCGCGCTCGCCCACCGCCCGCTTGCCGCGCGCCCCGGCTGGAACCTGCTCACGCTGCGCTGCGAAGCCTTCGATTCGACCGGCGACAAGGTCATCGAGTTCGACAGCGCCGTGCTGGTGAAGGTGGAGTAGTGAATGGTGAATGGTGAATGGTGAATGGCGATGGAGAGTAGTGAGTAGTGAGTAGTGAGTAGTGAGTAGTCACTATTCATTATTCATTATTCACTACTCACTAATGTCCCTCGAACCCGATCAGCGTCCTCACCGGCACGCCGAGCGCCTCCAGCTTCCGGCGCCCGCCGAGATCCGGCAGGTCGATGACGAAGCATGCGGCGACGATATCGGCGCCGATCTGCCTGAGCAGCCTCACCGCCGCTTCAGCCGTGCCGCCGGTGGCGATCAGGTCGTCGACCAGGATCACCTTCTCGCCCTCTAAAACGCCGTCCTTGTGCATCTCCATCTCGTCCAGCCCGTATTCGAGGCTGTAGGCGACGCGCACCGTTTCGTAAGGCAGCTTGCCCTTCTTGCGGATCGGCACGAAGCCGGCCGAAAGCTGGTGCGCGACGGCGCCGCCCAGGATGAAGCCGCGCGCCTCGATGCCGGCGATCTTGTCGATCTTCAGCCCGGCATAGGGATGCACCAGCTCGTCGATGGAGCGGCGGAAGGCGCGAGCGTCACCCAGCAGCGTGGTGATGTCGCGGAACAGGATGCCGGGTTTGGGATAATCCGGAATGGTGCGGATGGCCGCGAGCAGCGTGTCTTCGAGGGAGGATTTCATGGGCGGTTGATCCGTTGCCGTACAGTTTTGCCGGCAAGCAGCCGAAAAGAAAAGGGCGCCCGTTCGGCGCCCTCGCATTTTTCTGAAATGCCAGACGGGTCAGTGCGCCACGTCGGCCCACACCTTGCGCTTGGTCATGTAGACCAAGGCGCCGAACAGCACCAGGAACACCAGCACGCGGAAGCCGGTCTTCTTGCGGTCCTCGAGATGCGGCTCCGCCGCCCACATCAGGAAGGCTGCGATGTCGCGCGAATACTGGTCGACCGTCTGCGGCGAGCCGTCGTCATAGGTCACCTGGCCGTCCGAGAGCGGCTTCGGCATCTTCAGTGACACGCCGGACAGGAAGTACGGATTGTAGTGCGTGCCTTCCGGGATCACCATGCCGGCCGGCGGCGTCTGGTCGTAGCCGGTCAACAGCGAGTGGATGTAATCCGGGCCGCCCTGGGCGTACTGGGTGAAGATGTCGAAGACGAAGCGCGGGAAGCCGCGCTCGACGCCGCGCGCCTTAGCAAGCAGCGACATGTCCGGCGGAGCGGCGCCGCCATTGGCTGCAGCGGCGGCCTGCTCGTTCGGGAATGGCGCCGGGAAGTGATCCGACGGCTTGCCCGGGCGGTCGAACATGTCGCCGGCATCGTTCGGGCCGTCATGGATGGTGTATTCGGCGGCGAGCGTCTTGATCTGGCCTTCAGAATAGCCAAGCCCTTCCAAGGTGCGGAACGCCACCAGGTTCATCGAGTGGCAGGCCGAGCAGACTTCCTTGTAGACCTTGAGGCCGCGCTGCAGCTGGCCCTTGTCATAGGTGCCAAACGGGCCGGCGAAGCTCCAGCTCATTTCCTTCGGCTCGTTGATCGGGAAATGCGTCGGCGCTGCCTCTTGATGCCCTTCCTGGGCAGCGGCGACCATTGTGCCCGCGGCCACCAGGCCAAGCAGCGCCAGCGAGGTGAGAATCTTCTTCATGCCAAATCCCCTCAGATTCTCAGCCTTTGGTTTCCGGCGCGCTCACCGCGCCTGCCGGATGCCCGCCGGCCCCCTTGTTCTTCTTTTCCAGCACCGCTTCGGTGATCGAGTTCGGCAGCCTGCGCGGCGTCTCGATCAGGCCGAGCACCGGCAAGACGACCAGGAAGAAGGCGAAGTAGAACAGCGTCGCCATCTGCGCCATGAACACGTAGCTGCCTTCCGCCGGCTGCGAGCCCAGCCATCCCAGCAGGACGGCGTCGGCCACGAACAGCCAGAAGAACAGCTTGTACCAGGGCCGGTAGACCGCCGAGCGCACCTTGGAGGTGTCGAGCCACGGCACCAGGAACAGCATGGCGATGGCGCCGAACATGCACAGCACGCCGCCGAGCTTGGAGTTGATCGGCCCGATATTGAAGGTGATGGCGCGCAGGATCGCGTAGAACGGCAGGAAATACCATTCCGGAACGATGTGGGCCGGCGTCTTCAGCGGGTTGGCGACCGTGTAGTTGTCCGGGTGGCCGAGATAGTTCGGCAGATAGAAGACGAAATAGGCGAAGAAGAACAGGAACACGATCATGCCGAACGCGTCCTTGATGGTGGCGTAGGGCGTGAAAGCGACCGTATCGGTCTTCGACTTGACTTCGATGCCGGTCGGGTTCGACTGGCCGACGACGTGCAGCGCCCAGATGTGCAGCACGACGACGCCGGCGATCATGAACGGCAGAAGGTAGTGGAGTGAAAAGAAGCGGTTCAGCGTCGGATTGTCGACGGCGAAGCCGCCGAGCAGCAGTTCCTGGATCCAGTTGCCGACCAGCGGAATGGCGCTGAAGAAGCCGGTGATGACGGTGGCGCCCCAGAAGCTCATCTGGCCCCAAGGCAGCACGTAGCCCATGAAGCCGGTAGCCATCATCAGCAGGTAGATGATGCAGCCGAGAATCCAGAGCAGCTCGCGCGGCGCCTTGTAGGAACCGTAGAAGAGACCGCGGAAGATGTGGATGTAGACGGCGACGAAGAAGAACGAGGCGCCGTTGGAATGGAGGTAGCGCAAGAGCCATCCCGAATTCACGTCGCGCATGATCTTCTCGACCGAATCGAAGGCGAGATTTGTGTCGGACGTGTAATGCATGGCCAGCACGATGCCGGTCAGGATCTGCGCCACCAGCATGATCGACAGGATGCCGCCGAACGTCCACATGTAGTTGAGGTTGCGCGGCACCGGATAGGCGATGAAGCTGTCATAGACCAGCCTGGGCAGCGGCATGCGCGCATCGACCCAGCGTCCGATGCCGGTCTTCGGCGTGTAGGTGGAGTGTCCCTCGCTCATCGAAATATCCCCCTGCCTCAGCCGATAAGAATCTTGGTATCGGAAATGAATTTGAATACCGGGATCGCCATGTTCTCGGGCGCCGGGCCTTTGCGGATGCGGCCGGCTGTGTCGTACTGCGAGCCGTGGCACGGGCAGAACCAGCCGCCGAAATCGCCTTCCTGGCCGAGCGGGATACAGCCGAGATGGGTGCAGACCTGCACCATCACCATCCAGGCTTCCTTGCCGGGGGTGGTGCGGTTGGCGTCGGTCGCCGGCGCGTCGGAGGGCAGGTTGGCGTTGCGCGCGATCGGATCCTTGAGGTCGTTGAGGCTGACAGCCTCGCCGTCCTTCATCTCCTTCTCGGTGCGGTTGCGCACCACGACCGGCTTGCCGCGCCACTTGACGATCAGCGAACTGCCGGGCTGGAGCGAAGAGACATCGACCTCGACCGAAGCCAGCGCCAGCGTCGAGGCATCCGGCTGCATCTGGTCGATGAACGGCCATGCGACGGCGCCTGCGCCGACCACGCCGGCCATGCCGGTGGCGATATAGAGAAAATCGCGACGGTTGGGATCGTGGATGTCGGTTGCGCTCACGGGTGCCTGATCCTTTCGCCTCTTTCCGTGCCGGCGGCCGAGCCTTGTCCCCGCTCAATCGCGCCGGCCCGACAGCGCATGGCGAACAGGCTAGCGAATTCCTCCGGCATTTGGAGGTTCGGTTTATGCGTGAAGCCCGTTTTTGTCCAGACGGGTGAAGGCACAAGGGCAGATTGTCGCGGGGATGTGCCGCAGCCTGGGTTGCCGCTCCGCCTGCGCAGCGTCAGACACCGTGAAACAGAGGGAAATCTTGGGCGAAATCGGGGCCTTGTCAACCTCGACAGGAACCGCTGGCCCGGTCTAATCTCCGGCCATGGCGCATGTCATCGACCGCGACAAATGGGCGAAAGCCCCGGACCGCTGGCAAGGCGAGCTGCAATGCGGCGCCTTCGGCTCCAGAAGCTGCCTGATCTTCAACTATATGCCGGGAATCGGCGGCGGCCCGCGCCTGCACAAGCATCCCTATGCGGAGATCTTCATCATCCGGCAAGGGAAGGCCCTCTTTACCGTCGGCGACCAGCGGATCGAGGCGTCCGCCGGCCAGATCCTGATCGTGCCACCCGACACGCCGCACAAATTCAGCAATCTCGGCCCCGGCCCGCTCGAGACCACCGACATCCACGAGAATGGCAGCTTCATTACCGAATGGCTTGAATAGGTTTCCTAAAGCGCGTCGCGCTGAAACGGATTCAGGCGACGCGCTTTAAGTCCTTGTCTTGATGCATGTCGTTGCCCCAGAACCGTGTACACTTCTGGGCGACATGCATTAGCTGGCGCCGAGCCTGACCAGCACCGCCCTCGGGATGTTGTATTCGCGGATCACGGCGTCGTGCCGGCGAAAGCCGCAGAGTTCGCGTTGGATGAAATAGCCGTGGACGGCGTCCGCCGCCTCCTTGAGCAGCCGGTTGCGATGCTCGCCATCGCCGTTCTCACGCAGCTTCGCCAGCGTCTCCTCGACGCGCTGGCCGGCGCGGCCAAGGGCCGCCGCCTTCTCGGCGAGGATCTCGTGACCGAGCAGGTCGAGCGCGCTTTCCTGCACGCCTGAGCGTCCGAAATTCGAAGGCATCCGTACCGACATGACCGTTTTCTACTCCGCCGGCCGCGTCTCTTCCAGCACGCTTTCCTCATTGAACAGGAAGCCGCCGGACTGCCGTTTCCACAGCCGCGCATAGAGCCCGTCGAGCGCCACCAGCTCGTCATGCGTACCCTGTTCGACGATTTGCCCGCCATCGAGCACCACCAGCCGGTCGAGCGCGGCGATGGTGGACAGCCGGTGCGCGATGGCGATCACGGTCTTGTCCTCCATCAGCCGTGCCAGATTCTCCTGGATCGCCGCCTCGATGTCGGAATCGAGCGCCGAGGTCGCCTCGTCGAGGATAAGGATAGGCGCATCCTTGAGGAAAAGGCGGGCGATCGCGACGCGCTGCCGCTGGCCGCCGGACAGCTTCACGCCGCGCTCGCCGACATAGGCCTCGTAGCCGACGCGCCCGCGATTGTCGCGCAGGCCCATGATGAAGTCATGCGCCTCGGCTTTCCGCGCCGCGGCGATCACTTGGCTGTCGGTCGCGCCCGGCATGCCGAGCTTGATGTTGTCGCGCAGCGAGCGATGAAAGAGCGCGGTGTCCTGGCTGACCACGCCGATATTGGCGCGCAGAGAATTCTGCGTCACCTCGGCGATATCCTGGCCGTCGATCAGGATCTTGCCGCCCTCGAGATCGTAGAGGCGCAGGATGAGATTGGCCAGCGTCGTCTTGCCGGCGCCCGACGGGCCGACCAGTCCGACCTTCTCGCCCGGCCGCACGACGAGGTCGATGCCGTCCAGCACCCCTGCCCCTTTGCCGTAGTGGAAGGTGACGTTCTTGAGGTCGATGCGGCCGCCGCCAACCACCAGCTCCTTCGCGCCCGGCGCATCGGTCAGGCCGAGCGGCTGCGTGATCAGCGCCTTGGAATTCTCGAGCACGCCGAGATTCCTCAGGATACTGTTGAGCTGCATCATCAGCCGACCCAGCAGCATGTTGAGTCTCAGCACCAGGGAAAGCGTGAAGGCGACGGCGCCGACCGTGATCGAACCTTCCACCCACAAGTAGATGGCGAAGGCGGCAATCGCAGTGATCATGGTGCCGGAAAGTGTCGTCAGCGCCATGCGCACGCCGGTCAGCCTGCGCGTGAACGGCCGCAGCGCATCGAGATAGATATCGAAGCCGCTGCGGATGTAGCGGTCGTCGCCGTCGGCGGCGAAGAGCTTCAGCGTCTGCACGTTCGAATAGGAATCGACGATGCGGCCGTTGATCATCGAGCCGGCCTCGGCGGTCGCCTCGGCATGTTTGCGGACCGCCGGCAGATGGAGCCTGGCCACACAGCCGAAGGCGACGATCCACACCACCACCAGCGCCGCCAGCCTGAGATCGAGGCCGGCAACCAGCGCCAGCGTCGTCACCGTGTAGACGACCATGAACCAGACGACCTCGATGAAGCTTTCCATCAGATCGCCGGTTGCCTGCCCCGCCTGCCAGACTTTCGTGGCGATGCGGCCGGCGAAATCGTTCTGGAAGAAGGCATAGGACTGTCGCGAAACATGCCGGTGCGCCTGCCAGCGCACCAGATTATAGAAGCCCGGCGTGATCGTCTGTTCGTCGACCAACGCGGCCAGTCCGACGACCGCCGTGCGAATGATAAGCACGACCGCGCCCATGAACAGAAGCTCGGGGCCGGCGGCGGCCCACAACGCATGCCAGCTGCGCTCGCCGGGAAGCTGATCGAGGATATCGACCAGCCGTCCGACGAAATAGAACAGCCCGGCTTCGACCAGCGGCGCGATGCCGCCAATGATCAGCATGGCGAAGAAAGCGAGCTTCGCCTGCCCGACATAGTGCCAGAGGAAGCCGCCGACGCTGGCGGGTGGCCGAAGATTCGCCGGCTCGCGGAACGGGTAGACCCAGTGCTCGAACCAGCGATAAACGGCTTTCATCATTCCGCGGCTTCACCCTTGGCATCAAAGTCGTGGGCAATCGCATCGTTGGCGGCCTCGGCCGGCACGTCGTCGAGCAGGAAGCCGCCCGACTGGCGCTGCCAGAGCTGGGCATAGAGCCCGCCTTTGGCGACGAGTTCCTCATGCGAGCCTTCCTCGATGACGCGGCCCTTGTCCAAGACGACGAGCCTGTCCATCGCTGCAATGGTCGACAGCCTGTGCGCGATGGCGATGACGGTCTTGCCCTGCATCAGCTTGTAGAGGTTCTCCTGGATCGCCGCCTCGGCTTCCGAATCGAGCGCCGAGGTCGCCTCGTCGAGGATGAGGATCGGCGCGTCTTTCAGCATGACGCGGGCAATGGCGATGCGCTGCCGCTGGCCGCCGGACAATTTGACGCCCCGATCGCCGACATGGGCATCGAACCCCTTGCGGCCGCCGTGGTCGGAAAGCGCACCGATGAAATCCAGCGCTTCGGCCCGGCCCGCCGCCTCCAGCAGCATCTCGTCGGTCGCGTCGGGGCGGCCATAGAGGATGTTCTCGCGTACGGATCGGTGCAGCAGCGAGGTGTCCTGGGTCACCATGCCGATCTGCGCGCGCAGCGAATCCTGCTTCACCGCCGCGATCTCCTGGCCGTCGATCAGGATCCGGCCGGCCTCGAGGTCGTAGAAGCGCAGCAGAAGATTGACCAGGGTCGACTTGCCGGCGCCGGACCGGCCGACGATGCCGACCTTCTCGCCGGGCCTCACGGTGAGCGACAGGTTCTCGATGACACCCTTCTGCTTGCCGTAGTGGAAGCGGATGTCCTCGAAGCGGATTTCGCCGCGGGTGACGGCAATATCCCTCGCATCCGGCCTGTCCTCGACCAGGCGCGGCAACGAAATCGAAGCGATGCCGTCCTGCACGGTGCCGATATTTTCGAACAGCGCCGACATCTCCCACATGATCCACTGCGACATGCCCCACATTCTGAGCACCAGGCCGATGACCACCGCTACCGCGCCGATCGTGACCGCTTGATCCAACCACAGCCACAGCGAGATGGCGGTGACCGAGAACAAGAGCAATGCATTCAGAATGTAGAGCGAGCCAAAAAGCACGGTCACCAGCCGCATCGACCGGTAGACCGTGTCGAGGAAGCCTGCCATGCCCTCCTTGGCGAAGGCCGCCTCGCGGCGTGCATGCGAAAACAGCTTGACCGTCTGGATGTTGGTGTAGCTGTCGACGACGCGGCCGGTCATGCTCGAACGCGCGTTGGCCTGTTCCTCGCCGACCTTGCCCAGGCGTGGGATGAAGAAGCGCAAAAGCCCGATATAGCCGACCAGCCAGACGGCGAGCGGCGCGGCAAGGCGCAAGTCTGCCGAGCCGACGATGAACAGCATGCCGAGGAAATAGACGATGACGTAGTTGAGGACGTCGAGCACCTTGATGACGCATTCGCGCACGGCGAGCGCCGTCTGCATCAGCTTGGTGGCGATACGGCCGGCGAATTCGTCCTGATAGAAGCTGATCGACTGCTTGAGCAGGTAACGATGCACCTGCCAGCGGATGCGCATCGGATAATTGCCCATTAGCGTCTGCTGATTGAGCAGCGAATGCAGCCAGACCGTTCCCGGCAGCGCGAACAGCACGATGAAGGCCATGCCGGCGAGCTTCCAGCTCTCGGTCTCGAGGAAGGTTTCGCGGTTCTGCCCCGACAGCCAGTCGACGATGCGGCCAAGGAAGCCGAACATCCACACTTCCGCGATGGCAATCGCCGCCACCAGCACCGCATCGCCAAGGATGTAGGGCCAGGCGCCGCGCGTGTAATGCAGGCAGAATGCTATCAGCGTCTTCGGCGGCTCGACCGGCTCCGCGGCGGGAAATGGATCGAGCCTGTTTTCAAACCAGCGGAACATTCCGGGGCACTCGACTGTCTATGCGCTCAGGCAGCGCGGGATTGATGGACAAGCTTTCTCGGCCGCGCTGCGCCGCGGGCCGGCGATACGGAATCAACTGCATCCCTGCTTCGCGCAATATAGGGTGTCGCGGGCTTTTCGCCGACAGGCTCGCCAGAGGATGCTGACGGCTCCGAACCTCCTGACGAAAGGCTGTCGCCAGCCCGTGCTTTTTCGCCCGGTCGGAACAGCCTCGCGACACGGCGCACCAGCGAAGGCCGGCTGTGGTCGGGCACGGCGCGCGAGAAGTCGACATCCGGCAGCATGCCGCGATGCGGACGCCGGCGCTCCTGCGCATGTACCGCCGACGAATAGGTCTCGCCGATCAGCAACGCCCAGGTCGCCATCTTGCGCTCGTGCAGGCTTCTCGAGCCGGGTATTCTGAATGGATCGAACATCGGTCCGTCCTCCATGTGCAAATGCGTTAAAAAGGGTGATGCGAGTTCGACCTCCGGCATTCGGCCGGAGGGTCGAATTGCATCGGTCAGGACATGACGACGAGCGTCAGTCCCGACATGACGACGAGCGTCGGTCCCGACACGTTCAGGTGGGGCGTGGCGCCCCTTTGGCAGTTTGAAAAACATCGCAAGATTCCTTCGAAAGCCGAAAACTGGGTTCGGCGGGAATCGGTGCGATAGGTCTTAAAGTGTCAGAAGAATCGTCGTACCGAAACCGCCGTTGGGCGTACTGGAGCCCCGGAGAGGAGCTGCCCGGAAAGGAACTGGTTGTGCATGGTCATCATGTGGTCCCCCTCCTTCGGTTCGGGTTGACGATGAGCGGCATATACTCGACTTCGCAGAAAATGGCCACCCGCCAGTCCAGAAATCGCCGAAAGCTGGAGACGCCTGTGGCCGATCTGCCACTTATTAGAAGGATGCGGAAATGAACGGCCGTCTCCGCATCGCGCTCTACCAGCCTGATATCGCCGGCAACACCGGGACAATCCTGCGCTTCGCCGCCTGCCTCGATCTCGGTGTCGACATCATCGAGCCGGCCGGCTTTCCGCTCTCCGACCGGGCCCTGAAACGGGCCGGCATGGATTACCTCGAAATGGCGGCGCTTTCCCGCCATGCCGACTGGCGCGCCTTCGAGGAGTGGCGCCGAACGAGCGCGCGCCGTTTGGTGTTGGTCACCACCAAGGGGACGACCGCGTACACCGACTTCGCTTTCGCCAATGGTGACATCCTTCTGTTCGGCCGCGAATCCGCCGGCGTGCCGGAAGAGGTTCACCAGGCGGCGGATGCGCGATTGACCATCCCGATGCGGCCGGGCGCGCGCAGCATCAACGTCGCCTTGTCCGTCGCGATGGTCGCGGGCGAAGCGCTCCGCCAGCTCGGATAGGATCCCTACCCTCTCCCTTGTGGGGAGGGTGGCAAGCGAAGCTTGCCGGGTGGGGGTCGAAGGCCACAAAGTACCCCCACCCCGTTCCGCGGCGTCGCTGCGCGATGCCGCTCCACGACCCTCCCCGCAAGGGGGAGGGTAATCAGCGATTCTCACCCAGGCGCACATCGCCTTCTCCTGCATTTGCCTCGTCAGGATTTCCTCGCTACAAGCTCAACCTAACTTGAGGTCAAGCGGAAACTGCGAAATGGTTGCGGTGAAGGAATTGACGGTCGGTCAGGTGGCGATGCGCAGCGGCGTTGCGGTATCGGCGCTCCATTTCTACGAGGCGCGCGGTCTGATCCGCAGCCATCGCACGGCGGGCAACCAGCGCCGCTATGGCCGCGATGTGCTGCGGCGGGTGGCGATCATCCGCGTCGCCCAGGAGGTCGGCATCTCGCTGGCTGAGATCGCAGCGGCATTCCACTCGCTGCCCGAGGGACGCACGCCGACGCGCGAAGACTGGAATCTGCTTTCAACGGCTTGGCGCGATGGGCTCGATCACAAGATCAGCCAGTTGAAGAAGCTGCGCGACGGGCTGAGCGACTGCATCGGCTGCGGCTGCATGTCGATCGACAAGTGTCCGCTCCGGAACAAGGACGATAGGCTGGCCAGGGAAGGAACGGGAGCGAGGCGTTTGCTGGCGCCTTGACCGGTCTAGTCGGCCGCCGGCAGCCGCCGCATGGTGAATTCGATGACGTCGCCCGGCCGTTCGAACCAGCTTTCGATCTCGGTCCAGTAGGCCTGCTTGGGGAAGCGCTCGAACCATTCCTTCGCCTTGAGGCGCGCGGCCGGGCGCGGCAGCACGAAGGTCTCGCGCAGGAATCCGTCGCGCGGCTGCTTCTCGCGTTCGGCCCGCGAGCGTTCCAGCCTCTTTTTCAAACCATCCAGCGGCGGTCTTGCCGGGGTGCGCACGAAGGAACTCCTTTGCGCCTTGGTCAGACAGGACTTGACCCTTGCCTTTAAGAGATTAGGGATCGCGCCCTGAAAAGACGAGTCATTTGTCGGGCAAGCAAGCCCGTAACTGGAGACGGAATTGGAAAGACCTGACCTTCCCGTGGGGCTGCCGGCCGACATCGAGCAGAAGAAGATGAAGGCCCGTCTCTGGTTCGAGGCGCTGCGCGAGCGCATCTGCACCACGTTCGAGCAGATCGAGCGGGAGCTTCAGGGACCTCTATCCTCATGGTCGCCCGGCCACTTCGAGAAGACCCCCTGGGAGCGCGACGAGGGCAAAGGCGGCGGCGGCACCATGTCGATGATGCGCGGCCGGGTCTTCGAAAAAGTCGGTGTGCACACGTCGACGGTCCACGGCGAATTCTCGCCTGAATTCAGAAAGCAGATCCCCGGCGCCGAGGAGGATCCACGCTTCTGGGCAAGCGGCATTTCGTTGATCGCCCATCCCTGGAATCCCAACGTTCCGGCCGTGCATATGAACACCCGCATGGTCGTGACCACGCGCCACTGGTTCGGCGGCGGCGCCGACCTGACGCCGGTGCTTGACCGGCGCCGCACCCAGGAGGATCCTGACACGCTGGCCTTCCACCGCGCCATGCAGTTCGCCTGCGAGAAGAACGCAGCCGTGGCCGACTACCCGAAATTCAAGGCCTGGTGCGACGAGTATTTCTTCCTGCCGCACCGCAACGAGCCGCGCGGTATCGGTGGCATCTTTTTCGATTGGCTGCATTCGGGCGAGGACAAGGGCGGCTGGGACGCCGACTTCAGTTTCGTCCAGGACGTCGGCCGTTCTTTCCTCGTCGTCTATTCCCATCTGGTCCGGGGCAATTTCAACCAGAACTGGACCGACGGCGACCGCGACGAACAGCTCATCCGGCGCGGCCGCTACGTCGAATTCAATTTGCTTCACGATCGCGGCACCATCTTTGGCCTGAAGACCGGCGGCAATGTCGCCTCGATCCTTTCCAGCATGCCGCCCGAGGTAAAGTGGCCGTAAAAATCCGGTGAACGCAAGGTTGGCCGCATTGATGTCCCATACGCCGAATCTTGGCGGCCAATGTGGCAGGCGCGATTTCTTTTTCGTCTAATATCCTTTTGAAAAAATTGAGTTATTTAAGGTTGCCGGGTCGGGAAGCGCCGGCCGTTCATCTCCCCATGGGCCGCGACCCGACGCGACCGGACGGCCCTGATCGAGAGGGGTGCCTTCCTGGAGCGAGATTTCATCTCGCTCTCACGGTGCCCGCATTCCAGGAGAGCATGCCATGCGCAAGCTTATTGTGACGGCAGCAGCCGCTGCCTTTCTCGCCTCCGGTGGCGCCGCGTTCGCCGCGGTCAAACACACCACGGGCACGGTCAAGAGCTTTGATGGAACGGCCATGAGCCTTGTTCTGGACAACGGATCGACCTTCACCCTGTCCAAGGCCTTCAAGGATCCGGGCATCAAGTCGGGCGAGAAAGTTCGCGTTTCCTGGGACATGAGCGGCAAGAACAAGATTGCCCAGGCGGTCAAGATCATGAAGTGACGGCCCGCCCGATGCACATCGCCCAAAAGTGCTCAGAGGTTTTGGGGAGACGGTATGCAATCTAAAGCGGGCATCAGGCAGCAAGGAAGGCGGGGCAAGGTTGCTCCGCCTTTTGTTTCCAATGAAGATCGTGACGAGCCAACAGCCTCCCGGCTTCGATGCAACCGAAACCGGAAGTGTGTGTTATGGTAGTCCAACTGAGCAATTCCAGGAACGTGCTCAGCGGTTTCCCATACGGAATTGCTTAGAAAACAAGCACATGGAACGGAAGTCCAAACCGAGCCGCGCCAAAGAGGAAAGGAACGACCATGAAGGAATTCCAATGCGGAACACTCGTCCCGGGCTGTGACTGGCACACGCGCGCAGAAGAAGAAGCGGAGGTCATGCGCCGCGCGGTCGAGCATCTGCGTGAAACGCATGGCGAAACCATCATCCGCGAGACGATGATCGAGGCGATCCGCTCGCGCATCCAGAAGGTCCGCGACGCGGCCTGAGGCGTTGGCCGGCTGCAATCGCCGATTCTGCGCGACACCACCGACAAGGACAGCGAGCGGGATGCAGCATCCGGGCGCATCCCGCTTTGCGCGCGGCGATCTGCCCCGATCGCCGACAACCGGCTTCAATCCCAAAGATTTCAAGCAAAAACTTATATTCGTGCCGGCTGGGATAACCCCGCGGTAACGGTCTCCATGCGAACGTCAGGTGCATGATCCGGCCACGGCGGCTGCCCGAGGAGCCGTTTGCCACAAGGCGCGTCCGGATCCGACGGGACGAGGTGCTGCGCGCATGCGCGAAAAGTCCGACAATCGAAGTGGTTTCGGTGCAGCGGCACTCCTGCTGTGCGCATTCCTCGGTGTCTCGCCGGCGATGGCGCAGGAAATGACCACGTCGCTCGTCGATATCCACCAGGGGTCTTGGCTCAGCGACCGCGCGAGGGGCCTCGGCAATGGCGGCTACGAGTTGCAGGACGGAAGCTGGGTCTCGTTCAATCGGTGGTACCACAGCAATTGGGTCGACATGCATGTCGATTTTCTCACGCAGCTCACCGAAAACAGCGGCGTCCTGTGGGGATTTGGGACCGGGGAACAAGCCGAGAAATACCGCATTGCGCCGAGCTTCAAGCTCGGTTTTCTCACCCAGACTCATCCGAGCCTGAACAGCACCCTATCCCTTTCGGTTACCTCGACCTTCGGCGGCAACCTGACCGAAAAGCCCTGCGTGGCCGACTACGGGGATCTGGGCACCTATAGCGTCAACTGCCGGCTCGCGGCCGGCGAGACGGCGCCTGAGGAAACGCTGAAATATCTGGTTAACGCTACACCCGAAAGGCTGCGCCTGTGGCTCAACTACCGTGTTACTTTCTGATCGCCGGGAGGTCGCGCATGAGAAGTCTTCTTGCTCCCGAAGTCTACGATCGTCCGTCCTCGTTCCTGTTTGACTGGGAGTAAGAGCATGTCTGGTAATTTCTGGAAGTTCGGCATTGCCGCGGCGCTCGTCCTTTTGCCGGCGTCCATCGCCTCGGCGCAGGAAGCCCTCGACGCGGACGAGGCGGCCGCGTTGTGCCACGGCGGTGGATCCATATGCGTGAGCGCGAGGATCCCGGTCGCAAAGGCAACGACCCAGGCAGTACAGAGCTGGATGAGCCCCGACGTCGGCGCCGCATGGGCAGCCGGCTACAAGGGCAAGGGCGTCACCATCACCATCGTCGACGACTTCAGCAGTTCATCGCGCTTCTCCGGCAATTTCGGGCTCGGCGTGCAGACCCAGCGGCATGGCGAATGGACGCGCGAGGAGGCAAGCATGATCGCTCCCGCGGCGACCATTCGCTCCAAGGATTTCTCGACGAGTTCGGCCGTTCCGCTGGCACGCGGCCGTAACGTGCTCAACCTCAGCTACGGCATGTACACCACCGCGGGCTACAGCGTGAGCCAGATCTGGTGGGCCCCGGAGGAGTCCTCGATCATTTCCTACGCCACCAAGGGATCGGCCATCGTCTCGAAGGCGGCAGGCAACGACTCGGTCGCCGTCGGCGGGGTGACCGGCGGCCAGCAGGACTATCTCGACCTCGCCCTGATCGGCAAACCGACGGCGATCTTCGTCGGCGCGCTGTCGACAAACGGCACTGCGTCCAGCAAGGCTCAGCTTGCCTGGTATTCCAACTATGCCGGCTCCGACCCGGCCGTGCAGGGCCACTTCCTGGTGGTCGGCGTCGAAGGCGACAAGACTGGCCTTTACGGCACGTCCTTCGCCGCGCCGATCATCTCCGGATACGCCGCGATCATCGGCAGCAAATTCACCAAGGCGACGCCGGTTCAGATCACCAACGACCTGCTCAACACGGCCCGTACCGACACACTGGTCAATTACGACCCGTCCATCTACGGCAAGGGCGAGGCAAGCCTTTCGCGCGCGTTGGCCCCCGTGTCGATACGTTGAGCCGCGGCGATCCTACGGCTTGCCGCGCTAGGCCTCGAGTGCCTTCGCGGCGCGCTTGAGCAGCGCACCGCGATCCATGGCGAATCCGGAATCCACCCATTCCTTCTCGAGGTTCTTCAGCGTCGCGCCAAGCTTCGGGCCGGGTGACGCGCCGAGTTCGGTCAGGTCGGCGCCCTTGATTGGAAAGGTCGGCTTTTCCCATTTCAAGGCGAAGCCTAGCAAGCGGGAGTAACCACCGGCTTCCAGCATGGCCTGATTGTCCTCGACGGCACGTGTCCGCGCGGCGGCGAGAGCGAGCCGAAGCCGATCGAGGAAACCGTCGCGGTTTCCGAAATAGAGCCTCTTCGCAAGTTCCGTCTCGGTTGTCTTGGATTCCGGCGAAGCCGTCAGCGCCCATTGCTTGAGCCGTTCGCCCTCGCTGGTCGAAAATCTCAGCCTTTCGGCAAGCACCTTCATGCGCGCGGCATCCGGCGGCACCATTGCCTCCAGCCCGAACAGCGGATCGGCATTCCAGCCGAGATCCTTTTCGGTCCTGACCAGCCCATGGATGGCGTCAATGCCCCACTTCTCGCTCTCCGGCAGCACGGCGGTGAGAACGCCGGCCTGGCGCATCCACAGCAGTGCGCGCGACGGATCGGACGCCGAAAGCAGCTTCTTCAACTCGGACCAGACGCGTTCGGCCGAAAGCCGGCTGAGCCCGTCCTTCAGCCTGGCGCAGGCCTTCAACCCCTCGGCATCGGGGCGGCCGTCGCCATACCAGGCGAAAAAGCGGAAGAAGCGCAGGATGCGCAGGTAGTCCTCGCGGATGCGCGC
>NZ_RZSC01000759.1:0-2735 GCF_003998155.1 Mesorhizobium sp. M1E.F.Ca.ET.063.01.1.1 | reverse complement strand
TCGCCAATCCGATCGCCACTATCTGGTCGGGTGCGATGATGCTCGAACATCTCAGCGAAACCGCCGCCGCACGTCGCATCATGAAGGCGGTCGAAGCGACGACCGCGCGCGGCATCGGAACCACTGCCGGCAAGGACAAAACAGACACCATCACCGCCGCCATCGTCGCGGCGCTCAGCTGAATGCAAGGTCGTTTCCGATGAAAACCCTGAAGGACAAAAGCCTCTTGCGCGAAGCCGGCCTGATCGGCGGCGAATGGGTTGCTGCCAGCTCCGGCAAGACGGTCGACGTCATCGATCCGGCGACGCAGGCCACGATAGGCACAGTGCCCGGCATGGCCGGTGCGGAGACCCGCGCTGCCATCGAGGCCGCGGCCTCAGCCTATTGGGACTGGAGGAAGAAGACCAATGCCGAGCGCGCGGCGCTGCTGGAAGCCTGGCATGGTCTGATGCTCGCGCATCTGGACGATCTGGCACTGATCCTGACCACGGAACAGGGCAAGCCGCTGGACGAAGCCAAGGGCGAGATCCGCTACGGCGCGTCCTTCGTCAAATGGTTCGCGGAAGAAGCACGCCGCATCAACGGCCACACCATCCCCTCGCCCACACAAGACCGCCGCATCATCGTGCTGAAGGAACCGGTCGGCGTCTGCGGCATCATCACGCCATGGAATTTTCCGAACGCCATGATCACCCGGAAGGCCGCGCCAGCATTGGCCGCCGGCTGCACGGTGGTGATCAAACCGTCCGAGTTCACGCCCTATTCGGCGCTGGCGCTCGGCGTGCTTGCCGAACGGGCCGGCATCCCGGCCGGCGTCATCAACATCGTGACTGGCATGCCGACCGACATCGGCAACGAGATCATGGCCAACGAAACCGTTCGCAAGATCTCCTTCACCGGCTCGACGCGGGTCGGCTCGCTGCTGATGCGTGGCGCTGCCGACAGCGTGAAGCGTCTCAGCCTCGAGCTTGGCGGCAACGCCCCCTTCATCGTCTTCGACGACGCCGATCTCGATCTCGCTGTCGAGGGCGCCCTCGTCTCAAAATTCCGCAATGGCGGTCAGACCTGCGTGTGCGCCAACCGCATCCTGGTCCAGGCCGGTGTCCATGACGCCTTCGCCGCGAAGCTTGCCGCTCGCGTCAACGCCATGGCCGTGGGGCCAGGCACGCAGCCTGGCGTCGCCATCGGGCCGATGATCAACATGGCGGCGGTCGAGAAGATCAACCGCCATGTCGAGGACGCGCTCGCCAAGGGTGCTGCGATCATCACGCAGAAGCCGGCTTTGCCCGAAGGCCAGCAATATGTCGCGCCGCTGGTGCTGACCGGCGCCACGAACGAGATGCAGCTCGCCGGCGAGGAAACCTTTGGCCCGGTCGCGCCGCTCTTTCGTTTCGAGACCGAAGAAGAAGCGATCGCGCTCGCCAATGGCACGCCCTACGGGCTTGCCTCCTACTTCTACACCGAGAACTTGAAACGCGCCTGGCGCGTCGGCGAGGCGCTCGAGTTCGGCATGGTGGGCTTGAACACCGGCTCGGTCTCGATGGAGGTCGCACCCTTCGGCGGCGTCAAGCAGTCCGGGCTCGGACGCGAGGGCGCGCAGGCCGGCATCGAGGAATATCTCGAGATGAAAAGCTTTCACATCGGCGGGCTGGGCTAAGCTCCAGCTCGATCATTGGATCCGGTCGAGCGCCTTGTAGTAGAGGCCGACCATCGGCAGAAACCACGGCTTGCCGGAATAGCCCGGGATTGCAGGCCACTCGAGCCCCTTCAGCGGATTGCGGTCTTCGCGGCCGAGCATGGCGTCGGCAAGCATCATGCCGAGATGGGTGGAAAGCTGCGCGCCATGACCGGAGTAGCCCATCGCGTACCAGATGCCGTCATGATAGCCGGCGCGCGGAAAGCGGTCCTTGGTCATGTCGACCAGCCCGCCCCAGCAATAGTCGATCTCGACCTTTGAAAGTTGCGGGAAAATCGCCGCGAGGCTTGCCTGCAATATCTGCCCGCTCTTGGCATCCGAGCGCTGGTCCGAAGTCGCCGAGAAGCGTGCGCGGCCGCCGAAGATCAGGCGGTTGTCGGGCGACAGCCGGAAGTAGTTGCCGATGTTCATCGATGTCACGCATGTCCGGTTGCCTGGCATGGTCGCGGCGATCTCGACATCGCTCAGCGGCCGAGTGGCGATGATGAAGCTGCCGACCGAGATGAGCCTGCGGCGAAAGTAGTTGAAATTCGGTGTCGTGTAGGCTCCCGTCGCCACCAGCACATTGTCGGCGCTGATCTTGCCTCGCGAGGTGGTCAGCTCATGCCTGGGGCCAGCCTGCCTGCGGTCGGTCACCCTGGTGTTCTCGTGGATGACGGAGCCGTGTCGAGCGGCGGCCGTCGCGAGGCCCGACACATAGCGGCCCATATGCATCATGGCGCTCTTCTTCGACAGCATCGCGCCATGGAAGGGCGAGCCGATCTCGGATTTGAGATCGTTCGGCGACAGCAGCGCCGTATCCGGATCGACTTCGGCATGGACGGCCTCGAAGTTGCGGGCGATCGCTTCGAAATGCTGCGGCTTGGAGGCGAGCTTCAGCTTGCCGGCGCGCCGGAAATTGCAGTCGATACCCTCCTCGGCGACCAGCGTCTCGATGCTGTCGACGGAGTCGTCGAGCGCCCGGTAGAGCGCGATTGCCCGTTCCTTGCCGAGTTCCGCCTTGGCCGAAAGATAGCTGTGGGCGAGGCCGTTGTTCAGG
>NZ_RZSC01000758.1:0-2736 GCF_003998155.1 Mesorhizobium sp. M1E.F.Ca.ET.063.01.1.1 | reverse complement strand
GCTTCCCACCCACCGTCGGCGTCGCTTCGACCCGCCCTTCCGACATGCCGGCCGATCACGCCGAACTGCCGGTGTGGAACGCCGAAAACTGGTTGTATGAGGATTGGCCGGTCGGCCAGAAAATCCGCTCGCTCCGGCGCACCATGGCCGAAGGCGACAGCCATCTCTTCAACACCCTGGTGCTCGACATCCACCCTTACGTGCAGGACCAGATGTTCGCCGAGCGCGAAGGCATTTTCGGCAGGCGTCTGGTGGCCGGCGCGTTCGTCTTCTCCGCCGGGCTCGGCCTCGTCGCGACCAATTGCGTCAACGCCTTTTCCTACGGCTACGACAAGCTCCGCTTCATCAAGCCGGTCTTCATCGGCGACACCATCTATTCGATCCGCACCAACATGGAGAAAAAGCCCCGCTACAAGGACATGGGGCTGATCCGCGCCAGCTACGAAGTCTTCAAGGGCGAAGGCGAGCTGGTGCTCTACTGCGAGCACCTTCAGACGGTGAAATACAAGAACCCGGCCGACTTCGCCGGCAAGACGGAGAAGTGATGATGGCCGCCGACCTGCCGCTGTCCGGCCTTGTCGTCGTCGACATGAGCCAGTTCCTGTCGGGACCTTACTGCTCGCTGAGACTGCTCGACCTCGGCGCGCGCGTCATCAAGATCGAGCGTCCGGATGGCGGCGACCTGTCCCGCAGGCTCTATCTCAGCGACACCGAGATCGGCGGCGATTCCACCATCTTCCACGCCATCAACCGCGCCAAGGAGAGCTTTGCCGTCGATCTGAAGAACGAAGCGGACCTTGCCGCGCTCCGCGGCCTGCTCGGCAAAGCGGATGTGCTGATCCAGAATTTCCGGCCAGGCATCATCGAGCGGCTCGGCCTCGACTATGAGCATGTGCGCTCGCTCAACCCGCGGCTGGTCTATGCCTCGATCAGCGGCTATGGCGAGGAAGGCCCTTGGGTGAAACGTCCAGGCCAGGATCTGCTCGCCCAGGCGCGCTCCGGCGTGATGTGGCTGAACGGCGACGAGGATCAGGGTCCGGTGCCGTTCGGTCTGGCAATCGCCGACATGCTGGCGGGTGCCGCCTGCGCGCAGGGCATCCTCGCAGCACTTGTCCGGCGCGGCATCACCGGCGAAGGCGGCCATGTCGAGACCAGCCTGTTCGAGGCGCTGATCGACTTCCAGTTCGAGGTTCTGACGACACATCTCAACGACGGACGGCGGCTGCCGCGCCGTTCGTCCTTCCGCAGCGCCCATGCCTATCTGGCGGCGCCCTACGGCGTCTATCCGGCCAAGGACGGTTTCCTGGCGATCGCCATGACGCCGATCCCTAAACTGGCCGACCTGCTCGAGATCGAGGCGCTGGCGCCCTACCTCGACCAGCCGTCGACCTGGTTCACCGCGCGCGACGAGATCAAGGCGATCATCGCCCAGCGCATCGCGCAGAAAGCGGTCGATGAATGGCTGGCGATCCTCGAGCCGGCCGATATCTGGTGCGCGAAGGTGCTGAACTGGAGGGAGATGCTGGAGAGCGACGGCTTCAAGGCGCTCGACCTGCTGCAGACCGTGACGCGCGAGGATGGGGTGACGATCGACACGACCCGGTCGCCGCTGCGGATCGACGGCGTGCGCGCCAAGGTCGAGCGGGCGGCGCCGCGCGTCGGCGAGCACAGCGACAAGATCCGCAAGGAGTTCGGCCTGTGAGTGGCATGTCGTTGAAAGGCATGACCTGGAACCATCCGCGCGGCTACGATCCGATGGTTGCCTGCTCCAGGCTGTGGCAGGAAAAGACCGGCATTTCGATCGAATGGGAGAAGCGCTCGCTGCAGGATTTCGAATCTTTCTCGGTCGAGGAACTCGCCCGCGCCTATGACCTGATCGTCATCGATCATCCGCATGTCGGCCAGATCACCGCCGAGAAGTGCCTGGCGCCGCTCGACGTTCCGGGCCGCGAGGCGGAGCGCGAAGCGCTGGCCAAGGCAAGCGTCGGTCGATCCTATCCAAGCTACGCCTGGCGGGGACGGCAATGGGCCTTTCCGATCGACGCCGCCAGCCAAGTGCAGGCCTGGCGGCCCGATCTGATCGAGGCCGCGCCGACGATCTGGACCGAAGTGCTGGAGCTTGTCGAGCAGGGCTGCGTGCTCCTGCCGCTCAGGCCGCCGCACTCGCTGATGTGCTTCTTCACTTTAGCCGCCGATCTTGGCCGGCCGTGCGCCGTCGAAGGCCCGGGCGATCTGGTCGATCCCGAGACCGGCGAAACCGTCTTCGAAATGCTGCGTGAGATCTCGGCGCTCGTCGATCCCGAATGCCTGACGATGGATCCGATCGCGGTGTTCGAAAAGATGGCGGAAGCCGGCTCGCGCATCGCCTGCGCACCGCTGATCTATGGCTACGTGCCCTATGCGAAAGCCGGGTTCCGTCCGAACCAGCTTTTTTTCAGCGACATGCCGTCCGTGGGCACTGACGGCCCGGTCGGTTCCGCTCTCGGCGGCACCGGCATCGCCGTCTCGGCTTTCTCCACTGCCAGCAAGGAAGCGATCGACTTCGCCTACTGGATCGCCAGCGGCGAGGTGCAGCGCGGTCCCTACGCCGCCGCCGGCGGCCAGCCCGGCCATGCCGCCGCCTGGGAGGACGCGGCCGTCAACGCCGCGACCGGCGATTTCTATCGCCGCACGCGGGCAACGCTCGAGGGCGCCTGGGTACGCCCGCGCCATGACGGCTACATGGCGTTCCAGCAG
>NZ_RZSC01000757.1:0-2738 GCF_003998155.1 Mesorhizobium sp. M1E.F.Ca.ET.063.01.1.1 | reverse complement strand
ATCCATGGGTGGCCGGAGGATTGGCACGAGTGGCGTAAAATGATGCCTCTCCTTGCAACGAAGCACACCGTTATTGCCGTCGACCTACGCGGATTCGGAGAATCACAAATTGCATCAACGGGATATGACCGCAAGACGCTTGCCGAAGATCTTTTCCAGTTGATGACGAGGCTTGACTATTTGCGAGCAACTGTAGTCGGCCATGATTGGGGTGGTCCCGTAGCCTATGCCTACGCCGCTATCCACCGCGATGCTGTTGACAAACTTATAGTCGCGGAGGGTGCTCCCGACGGCCCCTGGACCACGAAACAGTTCGCTCCCCTTCTTCACAACCCATTGTGGTTCTTTGGTTTCTTTGAGATCCCCGACTTTGCTGAGAAAGTTCTCGCGGGACACGAGAAAGAATTCTTAGATTGGTTCTACCGCAATAGAGGATTCCACATCGTTCCTGGCAGCTTCTCAGAAGCAGTCATCACCTATTACGAAAACAGCTACGCACGGCCCGGCCGGCTGGCGACAAGTCTTCAACTCTATCGGACGATTGACCGCGATATCGCTGACAACACCGAATTGTCGCGAACGCCGCTAACTATTCCAGTTTTAGCCATTGGAGCCAAGTATGGACTGGGATCTATGGTGGCGGAAAGCATGCGACAAGTGGCGCGCTCGGTAACGCCGGTTTTGATGGAGAATACGGGTCACTTCATCCCCGACGAACGGCCCGAAGCTCTCTCCCACATTATTGAAGCGTTCTTGGGTAGCAGCACCGCGCCCGAGGATTGGTCGCCGAATTAATCGGAGCGACATCAACTGGCCAAAACGGTCCCTGCAGGCAAGCCCCGGTCTTAACAACGCTGAAACATTTAAATGCGCCAGCGTTTCGTCGAGAACCGCAGATCGCCCGCTCTCCGCAATGGCTTCGAACGGTCTCTTAGGGTGCTTCAGCGCCTTGCGCCGTTCCCAGCACTTGTTGGCGGAGCCAGAGATTGGCCGGGTCGTGGTGATGCCGCGCGTACCAGGCCATATGCATGGCGAAACCCGGAACAAGAAACGGTAGCTCAAAGCATTCACAGTCATCGTCGAGAGTGCGGACGAACCGGGTCGGCATTGTGCAGACATAATCCGTGGTGCGAAGCACGGGCGGCACTAGGGTAAAACTGGGCATAGATAAGACGACACGCCGGCTGCGATCGGTTTCAGCCAGAACTTTATCGACTCTCCCCTCGAACCCGCCTCCATCCAGGGAAACTAGAATATGATCCAACGCACAGTAGGCATCGAGGTCCGGCCGCCGATTACCTCGAGGATGGAATTTGCGCTGCACCATCGAATAGGTTTCGTCGTAAAGGCGACGGCTTTTCAACATCGATGGAACCATGCTCGGAGGTGCGATGAGGAGATCGATGTCGTCTCGGTCGACCTGTTCCGTCGATCCGGTGCTATCAAGCAGGCGAAAGGCCAGCCGAATCCCTGAGCCAGCCTCGGTTTGTAGTCGCCGCAACAGCGGCAAGCCGATTACCACGACGCCATTGTCTGTGGTTGCGATCCGAAAATCGCGGATATCATTTAACGCGTCGAAGCGAGGCCGACGCCGGACCAAAACCTCCAGGTCCTTAAGGGCGGTGTGGAGAGGCTCGACTAGTTCGAGCGCCAGAGCTGTCGGATCCATTCCGCGTCCGTTATCTGCAGGGATAAGAAGCGGATCCTCGAATGCTTGTCGGAGCCGGCTGAGTTGGGCGGATAGCGCGGGCTGGCTCAAGTTAAGCCGTGCGGCCGCATGTGTGACATTTCGCTCTTTCAGCAATACGTCGAGCGATACGAGGAGGTTGAGGTCGATTCCCTTGATATCCATCGTACTTATATGTTGAGGCGCCATAAATCAGTTTCGAATATGCCATAGCGTATTCGATTCTCAAGTGTGCGCGATGGACAGTGCCAGCCGGGCCGAAACTACTTCGGGCTGAGAACGTGCTGTCAGCCATCGACGTGGATAACATCAAGGGTGGCAATGCGCGCGGCTTGTCCAAGAGATGTGTGAGGCTGATTTCGGCAACTCGGCGATCAAGGTGATCGCCAGATGCCTGATCCCTTGAAGGAATGGCACGGGCAGCAGGGCTCGAACCTACGACCTGCGGTTTTGGAGACCGCCGCTCTACCAACTGAGCTATGCCCGTATACGGGCGCTGCTATTTCACAAAGCCGATGAGAACTCAAGTGCCCTTTTGAGGCGTGTCGACCGGAAGTGGCGGTCGCGGCCATCCAAGCCACAAGGCCCAGGTGCAAATCACGAGTTCAAGCCCAAAAGTCCAATGCAGAACGAAGCTCAGCACCCAGTTCCCATAGCTGGCCGGAATCGCCACGAGCTCAAAGGGATGACGACTGAATGGCGCCAGCCACATGATCGGCGACGCCACCGTGTCGAGCGCCATATGCAACATGGCTCCGGCAAAGAAGGCGGCGATCGATGGCAGATGCGGTAAACCGAGCAACCGACCGACTGAGAGGCTTGCCGATCCAATCACCACCCAGAACAACGGCCAGTGTGTGATATAGGCGTGATGGTGGGTGCGACCGCCATCGATCAGGTGGAAATAGAGCATGTCGATGTCCGGGACGACGCTGCCGAGCATTGCGGCAGTCACGATGCCTGGCACCTCCCGCCACCGTCTTCGCGCAAGTCTTCCCAGAATATAGCCCGACGGGAGATGGGCGATCAGCATGCAAGGTCGTCTCACATT
>NZ_RZSC01000756.1:0-2743 GCF_003998155.1 Mesorhizobium sp. M1E.F.Ca.ET.063.01.1.1 | reverse complement strand
GGCCTGGACCATTCGGCGATCGCTGCCGTTACGGCGACGCTGAAGGCAGCGTCTGGTCCGTCTCCTGAGGTCGCTTCGATCGGCGAAGCAGCGTCGCCAAGGCCAGTTCGCTCAAAGCCGCGCAAGAAACCGGCGCGCAAGGTCGCCAAGGCGCGAACGGCCAAGGCACCAGTCTCCGATGCGACGGCCCATGGCTGACGGAGCGAGCAAGGCGCGACGCAGGACGACCGGTGCCCGAACCGCAAGGCCGAAGACCGCAAGAGCGACGCCGGCCGGCACGGCTGCCACCCGCCCGAAGCGCTCGAAAAAAACGCTGGGCGATGATTTCGCCGCAGCACTTCGCGCCGACTTCCGCGCCCATGGCGCCGGCGTGATCGCCGCCGTGCGGGCGGAAAAGCCCGACCAGTATCTGAAGGTCGTGCTGACGATGCTGCCCAAGGAATTCTCGCAAGGTCTCGATGCGAACCAAAACAGTCTCGACCGGTTGAGCGATGAAGAGATCCGCAGCCGTATCCGCGGCCTCGAAGCGAGGCTCCGCCCGCTCCTCGATGCCGATCAGAACCTACCGGCGCTTCTATTGGGATGCCGTCCTTGGCGCCGCGCTCCCCGACGGCATCGACTACGCCGTCTTCGACTTCGCGGTGAACAGCGGGCCGGGCAGGGCGGCGAAATACCTGCAAGCGGCGCTCGGCGTTGCGCAGGACGGCAGAATCGGCCCGGCCACGCTCGCCGCGGCCAGGGCGAAACCCGCCGGCGTTGTCATCGATGCGCTTTGCGATGCGCGGCTCGCCTTCCTCCAGCGGCTGCCAACCTGGCCGACCTTCGGCAGAGGCTGGAGCGGGCGCGTGGCTTCGGTGCGCCGGCAAGCGCTGCTGATGTCGGCAACACCGCAAATGCCTCCTGGATCCTCGCCAATGATGCCAGCATCCCCGGGCGAGGCGCCAACGGTTGCGACGCCTGCCGGGGGCGCGACACAACCGCCCGCCGTGCCGCCGGCAAAGTCTCCGTCATCCGGCCTTGCCGGCATCTTCGCCTTGATCGTTCTGGCGCTCGGCTCGGCCGTCGCGTGGGCCGCGCATCTTCCCTGCAATCTCTTCAGAGTGTTTTGCCAATGATCGCCGTCATCATCCGCATCGGCCTGCGCTACGGCGCCGGCGTCCTCGTCGCGCGCGGCCTGCTCGGCGCTGGCGACGCCGCGGCGCTTTCGGCCGATCCTGACATCCAGGTGGCGCTCGAAACCGGCATCGGCCTGGCGCTCAGCTTCGCCGCCGAGGCCTGGTACGCGTTCGCCCGAAGGTT
This sequence comes from Mesorhizobium sp. M1E.F.Ca.ET.063.01.1.1, assembly GCF_003998155.1. Taxonomy (NCBI): domain Bacteria; kingdom Pseudomonadati; phylum Pseudomonadota; class Alphaproteobacteria; order Hyphomicrobiales; family Phyllobacteriaceae; genus Mesorhizobium; species Mesorhizobium sp. M1E.F.Ca.ET.063.01.1.1. Next base: position 1,444 of record NZ_RZSC01000756.1, on the reverse strand, counting down.
CCACTGGTCGAAGTGAGGGAGCAAAAAATGGTCGAGGTCTTCACCGAACTCATCGGCCGGGCCTTGCCCTGGGTCATCGGCGCGCTGCTCCTGATCGGCGCGCTTGTCATGTGGTGGCTGGCATGACGGCGCTACTCTCCTTCCTCGCCGGCAATCCGGCGATCCTGGGCATCCTGGCCTCCTTTGTCGCGGCGCTTGGCTGGGGCTTTCACCAAAGGCTCGCCGGCGCGCGCGCCGAGCGCGCCAGGCAAGCGGCCAGTGAAGCGGCGGCCCGCAATATCGCCGACCAGGTCGATAACGATGTCGGCGCGCTGCCCGCGGATGCGGTCAAGATGGAGCTGAGGTCATGGGCAAAAAACTGATCGCCGCTGTCCTCGCCGCCGCGCTCAGCGGCTGCGCCACGGCCAAGAGCGGCTTTTGCGCGATGTCCTCGCCGCTGCGGCTCTCCGCCAAGGCGGTCGATGCGCTGTCGAACGAGGAAGCGAGGACGCTTCTCGCCCACAACCGCAAGGGCGAGAAACTCTGCGGCTGGAGGCCGTGATGCACGACATCTTCGATCTGCTTGGCATTAAGGGCCAGGTGGTGGCCGCCGGTCTCGCCGGCGGGGTGCTCAGGGCACTCTCGCGCCATCGCTACAAATTGCGCGAGATGGTGGCATCGCCGATCTGCGGCGCTTTGGCCGCCGCCTATCTGACGCTGCCTGTCGCCGCCTGGGTTCAGGCGAGCGGCCTGCCGATGCCGGACGCCGCCGACGATACCACCACTTTAGCCGCCGCCTTCCTCATCGGCGTCTCGGCCATGTGGATCTCGGACATCGTGTTCGAGGTGGTGGTGCGGCGGTTCAGGCCGGCGCCGGAAGAATGAGGGGGTCCCCCGGCACGGACTTTGCCAATCCAGGCCTGTTCGTAGACGACCTTAAGCCGTCGGCAGATTCTCTGAAAACTCCGTGAACCAATTTGTGCCGCCGGGCGACGCATGGGTGCAAATGAACACTATCTACCCATGGAGATTTTCCGATGACTGCAATCCTGCGCAATGCACTTCTCGCCGCTGTCGCCGTCTCAGCCTTGGGCGGCTCCGCGATGGCCGGCCAGCAGATCTACGAATGCGACAACACGCCGACCAACAAGCTCTGGGCCGGCCGCTGCTGCGGCGTCGGCGATGCCAACTGCCTGGGTGGCGAAAGCCACCACCAAGGCAGGGGTGATCACGGCCGAGGCGACAAGGGCGGGAGCAACAACGGCAGAGGCGATAAGGGGCCTAAGTGAGGCCGGCCAGGCAACCGATGATCGCCGGTTCCCAACCGGCGAGCATCGGGCGCAGACTGTCCAGCCGATAGATGGGTAACACTTTGAACCGGATACATAGGTTACAGTTTTCCCCCTGAGTTGCTGTCCGCCGCAGTGCCGTCTGGTCGGGGTTGAAGGGCACTGCGGCGGACCAG
>NZ_RZSC01000755.1:0-2743 GCF_003998155.1 Mesorhizobium sp. M1E.F.Ca.ET.063.01.1.1 | reverse complement strand
TCCTGGTCGTCCAGCGCCTCGTCGGAATTCAACAGCGTCAGTTCCGGCCAGGAAATGATGAGCACGCCGACGAGGCCGACGGCGACCGCACTCCAGCGATAGACGCGGATCGTCTCGCCGAGGAAGACCGAGGAGAACACCACCACCAGCAGCGGCTGGGCATAGTTCAGCGTGATCGCCTCTGGCAGCGGCAGCCTGGTCAGCGCGAAGAAACCGAGCCCCATGGCGCCGACTCCGACGAGGCCGCGCGCGATATGGTTGAACGGCCGTTTCGTCGTGAATGCCGTGGCCAACTCTCCCTTGAATGCCAGGAAGGCGATGATCGGGAAAATGGCGAAGAAGGAGCGGAAGAAGACGATCTGCCCGGCGGGCACGTCGCCGGCAGCCTTGATGCAGGTCTGCATGCCGACGAAGACCGCCACGGAGACGATCTTGAGCGCAATGCCGCGCAGCGTGTCGTGGCCGACGGCATGATCGACGGTCATCTTGCCTCGTGACGATGGTCGGAAACGAAGCCCGGAAATAGACCCCGGCGCAGTTTTGTCGAGTGACCGTTTCGTGTAAAGAGCGCGGACTTCAAAATTCTTGGGCCAGCAACCCCGCTGCCCGCCCGAAAATCGACAGGAAAACCAGCGGAATGCGCACCGATACCGGCCATGTCTTCAAGCTCGAAGACTATCGCCCCAGCGACTATCTCATTCCGCGGACCAGTCTCGATTTCCGCCTGTCGCCGGATGCGACCCGCGTCACCGCCGTGCTCACCATCGAGCGGCGCGAAGGCGTCGCGGCGTCGGCGCCGCTGGTGCTCGACGGCGACGGGCTGACGCTGCTTGGCATTGCCATCGATGGGCATGTGCTCTCGCCCTCGGACTATCAGGCGACGCCGGACCAACTGACCATTGCAAAGCCGCCGGCTGCGCAAAGCTTCGAGCTTCGCCTCGATACCGAGATCGCGCCGGCCAACAACGAAGCCCTGATGGGCCTCTACCGGTCCAACAATGTCTATTGCACGCAATGCGAGGCCGAGGGCTTCCGCCGCATCACCTATTTCCTCGATCGGCCCGATATCCTGTCGGTCTACACTGTTCGCATCGAGGCCCCGCACAACGAAGCAGCGCTGCTGCTTTCCAACGGCAATCCTGTCGAAAGCGGCACGCTGGCCGGCGGCCACCACTATGCAGTCTGGCATGACCCCTTTCCGAAACCCTCCTATCTCTTCGCGCTGGTGGCGGGTGCGCTCGGCAAGGTGGCCGGCAGCTTCACCACCCTGTCCGGCCGCGAGGTCGAGCTCGGCATCTATGTCGAGCCCGGCAAGGAGCACCTCGCCGGCTACGCGATGGACGCGCTGAAGCGCTCGATGAAATGGGACGAGGACGCCTTCGGCCGCGAATACGACCTCGACGTCTTCAACATCGTCGCGGTGTCCGACTTCAACATGGGCGCGATGGAGAACAAGGGCCTCAACATCTTCAACGACAAATATGTGCTGGCCGACGAGGAGACCGCGACCGATGCCGACTTCGCCAATATCGAAGCGATCATCGCGCATGAGTATTTCCACAATTGGACCGGCAACAGAATCACTTGCCGCGACTGGTTCCAGCTCTGCCTGAAGGAAGGGCTGACGGTTTACCGCGACCACGAATTTTCGGCCGACCAGCGTTCGCGGGCGGTGAAGCGCATCGCCGAGGTGCGCACGCTGCGCGCGCACCAATTCCCTGAGGACCAGGGGCCGCTGGCGCATCCGGTGAGACCGCGCCGTTACCGAGAGATCAACAACTTCTACACGGCGACCGTCTACGAGAAGGGCTCGGAAGTGGTGCGCATGATCCGCACCATTCTGGGGCCGGAGACCTTCCGCGCCGGCATGGACCTCTATTTCGAGCGGCATGACGGCGAGGCCGCGACCATCGAGGATTTCCTCAAGGTGTTCGAGGATGTGTCGGGGCGAGACCTCGCGCAATTCGCGCTCTGGTATCACCAGGCCGGCACGCCGAACCTGACGGTCGGTTCCTCCTACAATGCCGCGGCCAAGGCCTTCACGCTGGAGATCGAACAGTCGGTGCCGCCGACACCGTCGGAAAGCCGCAAGCGGCTGATGCATATTCCGCTGGCCTTCGGCCTGGTCGGCGCCGGCGGCAAGCCCGCAGCCTGGCAAAGCGTCGAGGGCGCCGCCGTCGAGGACGGTGTTATCCATGTCCGCAAGCGGCGGCACACAGTGCGCTTCTCGGGGGTTGCGGAACGGCCTTCGGTGTCGCTCAACCGCGGCTTCTCGGCGCCGATTACGCTCTCGGTGCAGCAGAAGGCCGACGACCAGTTCTTCCTCGCCAGCCATGACAGCGACTCCTTCTCGCGCTGGCAGGCGTTCAACACGCTGCTCACCGACGCGCTGATTGCTGCCTTCCGTCAGGTGCTGGGCGGCAAGGAGCCGGCCTTTGCACAAAAGCTCGCCGACCTTGCCGGCCGAATCGCCGGCGACGAGACCCTGGAGCCGGCCTACCGGGCGCTGGCCTTGTCGCTGCCCGGCGAGGCCGACATTGCCCGCGATATCGGCAAGGGCATCGATCCGGACGCCGTCTTCGCCGCCCGCGAGGCGCTGGCGCGGACAATCGCCGAGGCGAATCGTGAGAGCTTCTCAGGCCTCTACGACAGCCTCGCCGACAAGGGTCCATTCACCCCCGACGCGGCGAGCGCCGGGCGGCGGGCGCTGCGCAACACCCTGCTCGATTACCTTTCGCTGCTG
>NZ_RZSC01000754.1:0-2754 GCF_003998155.1 Mesorhizobium sp. M1E.F.Ca.ET.063.01.1.1 | reverse complement strand
GCATGACGAAGGCCGCCGGTGCAGGTGCTGCGCCCGCCGTGCCGCCGTTGAGGCTCAGATTGCCCATGTCGAGCAGGTGGACGCTGGCCACCGAGATCGCGCCCAGCGCGACGGCCGTTCCCAAAGCGATTTTCCATTTACGCATATTGATCTCCAATCCTATTCGGCCGCCTGGGCGAGCTATTCAGCCGCTTGGGCGAGCGGCTGAGGCGCCGGCTCGGCGGTCGGTTCAATCTCTTGTTGGTGCGGGGCATACTGGCGCCCCGTGGCAGGTTCCTGCTCGCCGCCGCGCTCGCGCAGCTTTTCGATGACCGCGTAGAAGACCGGCACGAAGACCAGCGACAGGATCGTCGCCGCCACCATGCCGCCGAAGACGGTGGTGCCGATCGACTGCCGGCTGGCGGCACCCGCGCCCGTCGCGAACATCAGCGGCAGCACGCCGAGGATGAAGGCGAAAGCCGTCATCAGGATCGGCCGCAGCCTCAGCCGTGCGGCTTCCATCGCCGCCTCGACGATGGTCAGGCCTTCCTCGCGCCGCCGTCGGGCGAACTCGACGATCAGGATGGCGTTCTTCGCCGCCAGGCCGATCAGCATGACGAAGCCGATCTGCGAGTAGACGTCGATCTGCATGCCGCGCAGCAGGAGCACCACGAAAGCCCCGAACAGGGCAAGCGGCACGGCGAGCAGCACCATGAAGGGCATCGCGAAGCTCTCATACTGCGCCGCCAGGATCAGGAAGACGAAGACGATCGCCAGCCCGAAGACAACAGAGGCGATCGAGCCGGCTTTGAGCTCCTGATAGGTGATGCCCGTCCACTCATAGCCGAAGTCCCGCGGCAACACATTCGCCGCCGCCCGCTCCATCGCCGCCACCGCCTGCCCGGACGAGAAGCCCGGAGCCGCGCCGCCATTGATGAGAGCCGAGGCATTGTTGTTGTAATGGGGCACGGTCTCGGGGCCGACGATCGGCACCAGTCTGCCCAGCGTGCTCAGCGGCACCATGCCGCCCGACGCGTTGCGCACGTAGAGGCGCGAGATGTCGGTCGCGTCGGCGCGCGCGTCCTTGTCGGCCTGGATGGTCACACGGAAGGTGCGGCCGAACAGGTTGAAGTCGTTGACGTAGAGCGAGCCGAGATAGATCTGCAGCGTGTTGAACACGTCCGGCAGGCTGAGGCCCAGAAGCTTCGCCTTGCTGCGGTCGAGGTCGTAGTTGAACTGCGGCGTCGAGGTCGAGAAGGACGAGAACAGCTGCTGCGGGTTGAGCTCCGGCTGCTTGCGCGCCTCGGCGATCAGCGCCTGCGTCACTTCGTTGAGCGCGGCGCTGCCGCGGCCCGAAAGATCCTCCACCTGGAACTCGAAGCCGCCGGTGGTGCCGAGGCCCGGGATCGAGGGCGGATCGAAGGACAGCGCGAAGGCTTCCGGCATCTGCAGGAGCTTGCTCCGCACCTGCTCGACCAGCTTCGAGGCGTTCTGCTCAGGCCCGCGCTCGTCCCACGGCTTCAGGATCGCGAACTCGACCGCCGAGTTCGACTGTGCGGCGCTGGTCAGGAAGTTGAGGCCGCTGATCGAGCCGACGATGTCGACGCCGGGCGTGTTCTGCAGGATGTCGCGCGCCTTCTGCGCCACAGCATCGGTGCGCTCCAGCGAGGCGCCGTCCGGCAACTGGATGACGACGAAGAAATAGCCCTGGTCCTCCACGGGAAGGAAGGTCGAGGGCAGTTTCTGCCAGACGAAATAGGTGGCGACCAGGCCGGCCGCGAACAGGCCGAGCATCGCCCAGCGCAGCTTGATCAGGATGCGGACGCCATGGGCATAGGCATGCGACAGCCAGTCGAAGCCGGCATTGAACCAGCGGAACAGCACGAACTGCGTTTCGCCGCGATGGCGCAGGAACGCCGCGCTCAGCGCGGGACTGAGCGTCAGCGAGTTGAAGGCGGAGATGCCGACCGAGATCGCGACGGTCAGCGCGAACTGGTTGTAGAGCCGCCCCGACACGCCGGGGATGAAGGCGACGGGAATGAACACCGCCGCCAACACAGCGGTGGTGGCGATGATCGGTCCCGTCACTTCCGCCATCGCCGCGCGCGTCGCGGCCAGCGGCGCGAGGCCGGCTTCGAGCTGTCGCTCGACATTCTCGACGACCACGATGGCGTCGTCGACGACGAGGCCGATCGCCAGCACCATGCCGAGCAGCGAGAGCATGTTGAGCGAGAAGCCCAGCATGTACATGATGGCCAGCGTCGCGATCAGCGACACGGGGATGGCGATGGTCGGGATGATGGTGGTGCGCCAGCTCTGCAGGAAGATGAACACCACGGCAACGACCAGCACCAGCGCTTCGCCGAGCGTGATCAGCACGTCATGCATCGAGGCCGAAACGAAGCGCGTCGTGTCGTAATGCATGGCGTAGTGGACGCCCTTCGGGAAGCGCGCCGACAGCTCCTGCATCTTATCCTTGACCCGCTGCTGCAGGTCGAGCGCGTTGGAGCCGGGCATCTGGTAGACGGCCAGCACCACCGTCGGGTCCTTGCCGAAGAAGGCGGATGAGGAATATTGCAGCGCGCCGAGCTCGATACGGGCCACGTCGCGCAGCCTGACCAACGATCCGTTCTGCGAATTGGCGCGCACGACGATGTCGCCGAATTCCTTGGGGTCGCTCAAGCGGCCGACCGCGTTGACCTGCATTTCGAAGGCGGTGCCGGCAGGCGCCGGCGACTGGCCGATCTTGCCGGCCGCCACCTGCACGTTCTGTTC
>NZ_RZSC01000753.1:0-2755 GCF_003998155.1 Mesorhizobium sp. M1E.F.Ca.ET.063.01.1.1 | reverse complement strand
ATCATCGAAGTGTTCGACCGCCACTGGCTGCAGCATGCGGGCTAAGGGCGTGCTTGACAGTGCGGCCGCATCGCGCTCACCTGCGCCGGTCGTTGACCCGTGCAGGAACGGACGATGAAGAAGACCTACGAGAAGCCCAGGCTGCAAAAGCGCGGCAGGCTTTCGGCCGTGACCGCCGCCGCGCCGTCGTCCGGATTCACGTTCTGAGATCCGCCCCGGCTGCCGACTGTCCAAACTTGACAATCGCCCCCCGCGGCGCTCATTTTGCGCGGATCGTGTTCAGGGGGAATCTCGATGAAGAAAGCATACAGCAAGCCGACGCTTGACAAGCGCGGAAAGCTCTCCGCCGTCACGGCCGCCAACGGCGCGTCCATAGCGATCTGACGAACGTTTTCGGACCCTCGCGCGGAAACCTCGCGCCGCTTCCGGCCAGGAGCGGGCGGTACACTGCATAGTGCCCGCCCGTCCGGCGCCGCCGCCAAGCTGCTGAAACCCCGTCCGTCCCCAACAGCAACGGTCATGGCGTGACCAGTGACTGCGGAGTGCCACTGGCCGGGCCTGCTGTCAACGCCGGGGGAGGAGCCCGGCGCGAGGCGTTTTCCGCATTGTGCAGGGCCGAAATTGGTCCCCCGCGATCACGCCATGCGGTTGCCGCAGGCCCGGAAAATGGCGGATTTCCGGGCTTTTTGGCCATCCCGCGAGCCGGCTGCGGCTTGTGTGCCTATCCGCTTGAATAGGTTCGTTTTTCGCCGGCTGACCTGTTTTCGAGGCTCGGTTCTCAACCTGACTTTTTTTGGGGGCATTTCCGCAACGCAACATTGGCGCCAGATATCGCTCTTTGAACGGCCAAATCTCCCTCTCGAGGGGTTGAGGGAGCGGTCGGCACGGCAGACGGAAGCCGTTGCCTGGAGAGGAGAGATCAGGCACCTCTGTGAACAGCTTCATGGTGCCCTGACGCCGGTGTGGTATGATATACGATGCGAGCGGGAGGGTGCGATGACCGATCGGTTGCTCGAGATTCTCGCCAGGCGCAAAACGTGGCTGGATCGTATGGCGCTTGGGTTGCTCATTTTCCTGGCAACGCTGATCGCCGCGCTGATGGGCGGCGCCAGCGCCTGAGGGACGTCAGCCCTCGGCGATCGTCAAAGGCTTGGCTATTCCTGACTGACTGGCACGCTGTAGCCGCGCAGGCCGGTCCCGTTGCAGTTCTGGCAGGTCAGCCTCTGGCCGGGGCAATTGTCGCGGCGGCTGCCGGCTGCCGGGCAGCAGGTGCCGTTGGAGGCGACCCACTTGTCGCATTGGAACACCTTGCCTGCCCCCTGGCATTGAGGGCAGGCGAACTTTCTGAAATCGCTCAAACGGCCTCCGGCCGGTCCAAACGGGCTTGGTAACGCCGCGACGGCGGTGCGCGGGTTCCAAGGCATGCGCCCGTTTGTTCGGCAAGCAAATAGATAACATTATTTAGCTTAAGCTAATGAGGCGGAATGCGACCTGCAATGCAAGTGTGGCGGCGTTCGCAGGCTGGCTTGATGGCGATTGCGAAAGTGGTCGCGATAGCTGATCTCATCCCATGGAGGAGATTGGCAGCTTCTGTTCCCCGCACACTTCGCGCACGATCCCCCGCAGCCAGCGATGCGCCGGGTCGGCGTCGACGCGCGGGTGCCATAGCAGCGAGATGGTGAGCCCGGCGAGCCGCATCGGCAGCGCGAAGGTGAACAGGCCTTCGCGGAGCTTGCCGGTGTAGCGCTCGGGCACCGTGGCGATGAGGTCGGAGCCGCGGGCGAGCGCCAGCGCTTCGGCAAAGCCGCCGACCACGGTCGTGATCGTCCGCGCCAGCCCCGCGAGTTCCAGCGCGTCATCGACCGGCCCGCGATCGAGGCCGCGGCGCGAGATCAGGATGTGGCGTCCGGCGGCGAAGCGGGCAGCGGTGATCCCGCCTTCGCTCAACGAATGACCCGGCCGCACGACGCCGACGAAGCGGTCGCGGAACAGCGCCTGCGCCCGCACCTCCGGCCCGGTCGAGCCGCCGACCACGCCGGTTTCGAGGTCGACGCTGCCCTCGCGCATCGGCGCGCTGTCCTTGTCTGGTTTCGGCACGAAACGGAGCTGCACCCCCGGCGCTTCCTCCGCGACGCGCGCTAAAAGGGCAGGGCCGAAATTCTCGACGAAACCGTCGCTGTTGCGCAGCGTGAAGCTGCGGACCAGCCGCTTGAGGTCGAGCCGTTCTGCCGGACGCAGTACGGCCTCCGCGTCCCTCACCAGCCGGCCGACCTCGGCGCCGAGCTCGATGGCGCGCGGCGTCGGCACCAGGCCGCGCCCGGCGCGCACCAAAAGCGGATCGCCGGTCGCCTCGCGCAGCCTTGCCAAGGCGCGGCTCATGGCCGAGGGGCTGAGCTTCAGCCGCCGTGCCGCCTTGGCAACGCTGCCTTCGGCAAGCAGCACATCCAGCGTGACGAGCAGGTTGAGATCGGGTCGCGACATGGCGCGACCTTAGCACGCTTGCAGCGCCATGACATGGCGTTTCATGCACTGTTCAAGTGCAAATGCTGCGTGTTCCGCCATATCAGCCGCGCGCTTATCTTCCCGGCAAGTTTCACCTGAGCCGGAGAAGAACCATGACCGACATCGCCGATACAGCCGCCGTACCGGCAAGCCGCTCGACGACCGGCGCGCTGGCCAGCCTGTCGCTGGCCATGCTCTTGTCCTCGCTCAGCACCAGCATCGCCAATGTCGCGCTGCCGACGCTGAGCATCTG
>NZ_RZSC01000752.1:0-2762 GCF_003998155.1 Mesorhizobium sp. M1E.F.Ca.ET.063.01.1.1 | reverse complement strand
CAGCCGCTACACACTTCCGGGCCACATGCCTTAAAGCGCGTCGCGCTGAAGCGGATTCAGGCGACGCGCTTTAGGTCTTTGTTTTGATGCATGTCGTTCTCCCAAAACCGCTGCGCACTTTTGGGCGACATGCATTAGGCGGCTTTCTTGCGCGTGTCGTAGACGTGGTCGACGAGGCCCCAGGCCTTGGCTTCCTCGGCGGTCATGAAATAGTCGCGGTCGAGCGTGCGCTCGACCTCTTCGTATGTCCGCCCGCAATGCCTGGCATAGAGCTCGGTCATGTGGTGCTTGGTGCGCAGAATGTCCTCGGCGTGGCGCTGGATGTCGGAGGCCTGGCCCTGGAAGCCGCCCAGCGGCTGATGCAGCACGATCCTTGTGTTGGGCAGCGCGATGCGCCGGCCGGGTGAGCCGGCCATCAGCAGGAAGGAGCCCATCGACGCCGCAAAACCCATGCAGACCGTCGACACCGGGCAGGAGATGTATTGCATCGTGTCGTAGATGGCGAAGCCGCTGGTCACCACGCCGCCCGGCGAGTTGATGTAGATCGATATCTCCTTGTCGGGATTGTCCGATTCCAGCGACAAAAGCTGCGCGCAGACCAGCGCCGACACGCCGTCATTGATCTCGCCGTTGATGAAGACGATGCGCTCGCGCAGCAGCCGCGAAAAGATGTCAAAGGCGCGTTCGCCGCGGCTCGACTGCTCGATCACCATCGGCACCAGATTGGCAAGGGCGCTCATTGGCCAAGTCTCCTTGGTTGTCGTTGATCAGGCTGCGTGCAGCATCATAAAGGGCGCATTGGCGGCGGTCGGGTTCTTGCGCGCGTCGAGCGACAGGCCGCAGCCGGCGCCGGCCAGGGCGACGACAGGATGCGTTGCCGGTACGAAGCCGTCATGGACGATGCTGAGATGCGTGCCGCCGGAAACCGTGGGCTCGAGCGTGAAGGTGACGACGCTGTCGAAGGCCGGAAGCCGATCAGCGTCTGCGCCCGGCCGCTCGCGCCAGGAATAGCGCAGCAGCTTGCCGGGCTCGGCCTCGAGCACCTCGCATTCGATCGGCGCATCCGGCCCGGCAAAGGCGAAGCGCTTGCCCGCCTCCGGCTTCATGTCGTTGGGCATCATCCAGGCGGCGAGCAGTTCCGGCTCGGTCAGCGCGCGCCAGACTTTTTCCGGCGGATCCGGAAGCTCGCATTCGAAGCTCAGCGGTGCACCGGTCGCTGCCGGATGTTTTATAGCCGTCATTGATCCATTTCCTTCAGAACCGTCTTCAACCTCTCGATTCGCTCCGGCCAGAAGGCGCGGTAACGTTCGATCCAGCCGAGCAGGGGATCGAGCCCTTGCGGGTCGGCGCGATAATAAGCGTTGCGGCCGGCGCGCCGCTCGATCACGAGGCCGGCGCCGCGCAGTACGGCAAGATGCTGCGAGACCGCGGGCTGCGACACGCTCATGCCGGCGCGCAATTCGGACACGGTCAATTCGTCGGCCGCCAGCCGCTCATAGACGGCGCGCCGTGTCGGATCGGCCAGCGCCCGGAAAATCTCTGCTTCGATCATGTGCGAAGCATAAGTCGATACTTATTGGTTTGGCAAGTGCCGTTTTAGGACGTCCAGCGTTTCACCGGCTCCGCGGCTCCGTCGAAGCTTGCCTCGAAGATCGGTGATGCGAGCACGGCATGGATATGAAGCGTGCCGGAACCAACATTTCGAAAGCCATGCTTGCGGTGCGCGGGAATGATCAGCGACTGCCCGGCGGTGAGTCCGGCGCGTCGGTCTTCGATCCACATTTCGGCTTTACCGGCAATCACTGTCAGCACCTCTTCCACTGGATGCGAATGCGTCGGCGCGCCGGCACCTGGCCCGACCCACTGCTCGAATATGCAAAGCTCGGCGGCGCCATTGGCGGCGGCGATCTGCATGCGGGTCTCCACTTCGGCTCGCCACATCTCTCGCGGCCGATCCTCATGCGTAACGATGTTCATTCGGATGTCTCCCCTTTTGTTTCCTACGCAGAACACTACTTCTTGGTGACATTCCTTGACAGGAGCAGCCGTCAAGAATAGAACGAAAAGAGAACAAAAACCTTGTGGGAAAAGCCAGCCTTTGCGGGCATGGGCGATCGGCAGGCTATAAGGTGCGGCGACGTAAAATTGTTTCGGATGAGCGCGGAGAAATAAGATGGCGGGTAGCGTCAATAAGGTCATTCTGGTCGGCAATCTCGGGGCGGACCCTGAAATCCGCCGGCTGAATTCGGGCGATCCGGTCGTCAACATCCGCATCGCCACGTCGGAAAGCTGGCGCGACAAGAATTCCGGCGAGCGCAAGGAGAAGACCGAGTGGCACAATGTCGTCATCTTCAACGACCAGCTCGCCAAGGTGGCCGAGCAGTATCTGAAGAAGGGCATGAAGGTCTATGTCGAGGGCCAGTTGCAGACGCGCAAATGGCAGGACCAGACCGGCAATGACCGCTACACGACCGAGGTCGTGCTGCAGAAGTTCCGCGGCGAATTGCAGATGCTCGACGCGCGTGGCGAGGGTGGCGGCGGCCAGGTCGGCAATTATTCCGGCGGCGGCAACAGCCGCGGCTCGGATTTCGGCCAGTCCGGCCCGAACGAGGGCTTCAGCCGTGGTGGCGGTGGTGGTTCCAGGGGCGGTGGCGGCGGCTCGTCGCGCGAGCTGGATGACGAGATCCCGTTCTAAGCACCGGGATCGCGCGGTGGCTATTTGAGGGGAAAGCGATGTCGCTCGGACCGCTTTTGTCCTCGCC
>NZ_RZSC01000751.1:0-2763 GCF_003998155.1 Mesorhizobium sp. M1E.F.Ca.ET.063.01.1.1 | reverse complement strand
GACGCCGCCCGCCCCGACGCTGGCGCCTGGGGCTATGCGCGCGGCGCCGACCGGCGCGGCGTCGACATCATCGAGAATTGCGAGGTCACCGGCTTCCTGCGCGACGGCGACCGCGTCACCGGCGTGACGACCACGCGCGGCGAGGTCCGCGCCAGGAAGGTGGCGCTTGCGGTTGCCGGCAGCACCGGCAGCGTCATGCGGCTTGCCGGCATTTCGCATATGCCGATCGAAAGCCACGTTCTGCAGGCCTTCGTCTCGGAATCGCTGAAGCCGGTCGTCGACACCGTTCTCACCTTCGGCATGGGCCACTTCTACATCTCGCAGTCCGACAAGGGCGGCCTCGTCTATGGCGGCGACCTCGACGGCTACAACAGCTATGCCCAGCGCGGCAGCCTGCCGATCGTCGACGAGGTGATGAGCGAGATGCTGGCGCTGTTCCCGGGCCTGGCGCGGGTGCGCATGCTGCGCTCCTGGGGCGGGCTTTGCGACATGACGATGGACGGCTCGCCGATCATCACCACCGGCCCGCTGCCCGGCATGTATCTCAATTGCGGCTGGTGCTATGGCGGCTTCAAGGCAACGCCCGCGTCAGGCTGGTGCTTCGCCTGGACTATCGCCAAGGACGAGCCGCACGAGTTCAACGCGCCCTTCACGCTGGACCGTTTCTATCGAGGCCTCATCATCGACGACAAAGGCCAGGGTGCGAACCCCCGGTTGCATTAGGGTTTGAAACAGAATGCTGATCACTTGTCCCTATTGCGGCCCGCGCGACGTCATCGAGTTCACCTACCAGGGCGACGGCAACCGTGAGCGGCCGCAGCCGGCCTCGCAGGATCTCGACGCCTGGAACGCCTATGTCTACGACCGGCTGAACCCGGCCGGCGACCACAATGAGATCTGGCAGCATTCGGGCGGCTGCCGCGCGCATCTGCGCGTCGTGCGCAACACCGTAACCCATGAAATCCTGAGCACGGCCTTTGCTCGCGGCGGACACAAATCCGCGGGCCACAGGACGGAGGGCAAGCCGTGAGCTCCCGCCGTACCGAGACCGGCGGCCGCATCGACCGGCTGCGCACCATCCGTTTCACCTTCGACGGCGCGCCCTATACAGGCCATGCCGGCGACACACTCGCCTCGGCGCTGCTCGCCAGCGGCGTCACGCTGTTCGGCCGCTCGTTCAAATACCACCGTCCGCGCGGCCTGCTCGCCGCCGGCCTCGAGGAGCCTAACGCCCTGGTGACGGTGCTGCGCGGCGATGTGCGCGAGCCTAATGTCCCGGCCACCATGGTCGAGATCTATGACGGGCTCGTCGCCGTCAGCCAGAACCGCTCTCCCTCGCTCGCCTGGGACATCAGCGCCATCAACCAGCTCGGCGGCAAGATCCTGTCGGCCGGCTTCTATTACAAAACCTTCATGGGGCCGGTGATCGGTCCGCTGAAGGGCACACGCTTCTGGATGTTCTGCGAGCATTTCATCCGCCGCGCCGCCGGCCTCGGCAGAGCGGGTGTCGCCCCCGACACCTCGCGCTACGAGCGCATGAACGCCTTCTGCGACGTGCTGGTCGTGGGTTCCGGCCCAGCCGGCCTGATGGCGGCGAAGGCCGCGGCAGACCAGGGCGCCCGCGTGATCCTGGCCGACCTCGAGGCACGCTTCGGCGGCTCGGCCAACTGGTCGGGCGAGACGATCGACGGCGCGCCGGCTGCCGAGTGGGCGGGGCGCATCGTCGGCCAGCTCGAAGGCAATGACAATGTCCGCCTCCTGCCGCGCACGACGGTCTGGGGCTATTACGACGGCAACACGCTGGCCGCGCTCGAACGGGTGACCGACCATAAGGAGGTTCCGGCCAAGGGCGAGCCGCGCCAGCGCTATTGGGCGATCCGCGCCAGGACGGTGGTTCTCGCCACCGGATCGTTCGAGCGTCCGCTGGTGTTTCCGGGCAACGACCGTCCGGGCGTCATGCTGGCGCACGCGGCCGAACGCTACGCCAATGAATATGGCGTGCTGCCCGGCGCGCGGATCGCTGTGTTCACCAACAACGACAGCGCCTATCGCTCGGCCGTTGCGCTGAAGAAGGCCGGCGCCGCTGTCGTCGCCATCGTCGATGTCCGAAGGGACGTGTCGAGCGAGATGAGCAGGCTGGCGAGCGAGGCAGAGGCTGAGTTGCTCGCCGGCCATGCCGTTGTTGCGACCGAAGGCGGCAAGGCGCTCACCGGCCTCAAGGTGCAGCGCTTCGACCTGACCAACGGGGCGCTCAGCGGCGACGAACGCAGCATCCATGCCGACTGCTTGGCTATGTCGGGCGGCTGGTCGCCGACCATCCATCTCGCCAGCCAGGCCGGCGCGAAAGCCGAATGGGATCCAGGCAGGCAGGCCTTCCTGCCGCCGCAGCCGACGCAACGCTGGATCGGCGCCGGCGCTTTCACCGGTAGTTTCTCGACCGCGGAAGCCATTGCCGAGGGCCGCGCGGCTGGCCTTCAGGCCGCAGGCGGAAGCGCATCCCCAGCGCCTCTGCCAGTCGTCGAGGCAGCTCCCGGCGACCCCGATCCGGCGCCGGTCTTCGAGATCAAGGCCAAGGGCAAGAGCTTCGTCGACTTCCAGCACGACGTGACCGCCGAGGACGTGCGGCTCGCGCATCGCGAGGGCTTCGTCTCGGTCGAGCATCTGAAGCGCTACACCACGCTCGGCATGGCGACCGACCAGGGCAAGAGCTCCAACGTGCCGGGCCTCGCCATCATGGCCGAAGCGCTCGGCAAGCCGATCCCG
>NZ_RZSC01000750.1:0-2777 GCF_003998155.1 Mesorhizobium sp. M1E.F.Ca.ET.063.01.1.1 | reverse complement strand
CGCCATGATCTGCTGCGGCGTGCCTTGCGCGATGATCTGGCCGCCATGGATGCCGGCGGCCGGGCCGATGTCGACGACATAGTCGGCATGCAGGATGGCGTCCTCGTCATGCTCGACGACGATCACCGTGTTGCCGATGTCGCGCAGGTGCTTCAGCGTATCGAGCAGGCGCGCATTGTCGCGCTGGTGCAGGCCGATCGACGGCTCGTCCAGCACATAGAGCACGCCTGTCAGGCCGGAGCCGATCTGCGAGGCGAGACGAATGCGCTGGCTCTCGCCGCCCGACAGCGTGCCCGAATTGCGCGACAGCGTCAGATAGTCGAGGCCGACATCGTTCAAGAAGCGCAGCCGCTCGCGGATTTCCTTCAGCACCCTGACCGCGATCTCGTTCTGCTTCTCGTTGAGCTGCGCCGGCAGGTCGGTGAACCACTGGTCGGCCTTGCGGATCGACTGTTCGGTGACCTCGCCGATATGCTTTCCGGCGATCTTCACCGCCAGCGCCTCCGGCTTGAGCCGGAAGCCGTTGCAGGCAGGGCAGGGGGTGGCCGACATGAAGCGCTCGATCTCCTCGCGCATCCAGGCCGATTCCGTTTCCTTCCAGCGCCGGTCGAGATTGGGGATGACGCCCTCGAAGGTCTTGGTCGTCTTGTAGGAACGCAAGCCGTCGTCATACTGGAAGGTGATCTCGCGCTCGCCGGTGCCGTGCAGCACGGCTTCTTGCGCCTCGGCGCTCAGATCCTTGAACTTTTCGCCGAGCTTGAAGCCGTAGGCCTTGCCGAGCGCTTCCAGAGTTTGCGCGTAGTAGGGCGAGGTCGATTTCGCCCACGGGCTGATCGCGCCGTCGCGCAGCGAGACGTTCTCGTCCGGCACGACGAGGTTGGCGTCGATGGCGCGCTGGCTGCCGAGGCCGTCGCAGGTCGGGCAGGCGCCGAACGGGTTGTTGAAGGAGAACAGCCTGGGCTCGATTTCCGGAATGGTGAAGCCGGACACCGGGCAGGCAAATTTCTCCGAGAACATGATGCGCTCATGCGTCTCGTTCTTCGACTTGTTGACCGAGTCCTCGCCGGTCTGGCTGGCGTCGAGCGGCCTGTCGGCAAACTCGGCCACCGCCAGCCCTTCGGCGAGCTTCAGCGCGGTTTCCATCGAATCCGCGAGCCGCGTCGCCAGATCGCCACGTACGACGATGCGGTCGACGACGACGTCGATGTCGTGCTTGTACTTCTTGTCCAGCGCCGGCACGTCGGCGATCTCGTAGAAGACTCCGTCGACCTTGACGCGCTGGAAACCCTTCTTCTGCAGTTCCAGCAGTTCCTTGCGGTACTCGCCCTTGCGGCCGCGCACGATCGGCGCCAGCAGATAGAGGCGCGTGCCTTCGTCCAGCGCCAGCACGCGGTCGACCATCTGGCTGACCGTCTGGCTCTCGATCGGCAGGCCTGTGGCCGGCGAATAAGGGATGCCGACGCGCGCGAACAGCAAGCGCATATAGTCGTAGATCTCGGTGACGGTGCCGACCGTCGAGCGCGGATTGCGCGAGGTGGTCTTCTGCTCGATCGAGATGGCGGGCGACAGGCCGTCGATCTGGTCGACGTCCGGCTTCTGCATCATCTCCAGGAACTGGCGGGCATAGGCCGACAGGCTTTCGACGTAGCGGCGCTGGCCCTCGGCGTAGATGGTATCAAAGGCGAGCGACGACTTGCCGGATCCTGACAGGCCGGTCATGACGATCAGGCTGTCGCGCGGCAGGTCGAGATCGACGTTCTTGAGATTGTGTTCGCGCGCCCCGCGAATGGAAAGGTATTTTTGGTCGGCCATCGCCGGTCGCCGCCTCAGATCTGGAATTTTGCTGGATTGGCGGGTTTGTCCCGGCCATCCCCTATGTAGGTAATTTCGCCGCCACGTCGAGAGACGCCACAATTCTCGACAAAAGCGTTTAACCGTCTTTCGTGCGGGCGGGCAAGCGCAAAGAACAAAGACCGAACACGCTCCTGACAAAGTGCTGTGGAAACAGCGACTACCAAAGCCGTCCTGACCGATCCGCGGGAAGCAGGCGACTTACCTGGACGTAACCTCCAAGCGATCACATTTTTCCGTAACCGGCTATTCAAAGGTTGACGTCCCGGACCCGCGGGAGCAGTCTCGAACGCGTCAACGAAGCCGGCCGTCTTTCGATGGCCTCGCCACCCAGAGGTGGCCTGCGAGACGCCGCAGGCGATAGCGATTTGCGCTTCGAACGACATTGTCGCAACGGACCCAGGAGCGGAGCATGACGCCACCGGACAGTCCATTGAGGCTCCACGCGTTGATGGAGCCGCGGCAGGCATAAGTGCCAGGGTAGGCGCGAGCGCCGGCCCGACAAACCGTGACTTGCCGATTCCGTACAATCAGAGACCATAGTCGGATCGTCGGCTGAGTGCCGCGTTGCATCCGAAACAGAACGCCGGCAGTCCACTCCCGGCTAAAGTTGGGTTTCAGATCCATGAAAGCCCCGTCCACCTGCGGAAGCAGTGGCGGGGCTTACATTTTGTGAGTGGGAGCTTTGGTAGGCCGAAATGGCCCTCAGTGGCTGGGAGGCCTGATGCCGCCCGTTGCCATGTCGATGGTTATGCTGCCGGAAATCCTGACATCGGTATCGCCGATCTTGAACGTGCCATTGTTGCCGGCGGGCTGCGCGTCGTCCGGCTCAGGCTGCGGAGCAGGCTTGGCGATGCGGTAGTCGCTGCTGACGCCCGGCAATTTCTGCGTCGAGCTGTCGTCGGCAAAAGCTGCCGCGCTGCCAA
>NZ_RZSC01000074.1:0-16245 GCF_003998155.1 Mesorhizobium sp. M1E.F.Ca.ET.063.01.1.1 | reverse complement strand
GGAAAGGCGCTCGACCTGTTGCCGCGCAGGCCGAAGCGGCTGGCGGTGAGCGGCGGCGGCCGCCGCAACCCGACGATGATGGCGATGCTCGGCCGCCGCGCCGGCGTCGAAGTGGTGCAAGCCGAGGCCCTTGGCTGGAAGGGCGATGCGGTGGAGGCGGAGTGCTTCGCCTTCCTGGCGGTGCGCGTGCTGCGCGGCCTGCCGATCAGCTTCCCGAGCACCACCGGCGTGCCGCAGCCGATGCAGGGCGGAAAGCTCGCAGGCTGATCGTCAGCGCAATTTCTTCTGCAGAAAGATGCGGCTGCGACCAACCGGAAAGTCGGGAAGCATGCCGAAGGGACGATAGCCCTGGCGCTCATAGACCTTGGCGGCGGTCGGGTTGAAGGTGTCGATCCAGGCACCGTGGCAACCGCGTGTAATGGCCTCCCGTTCCGCGGCGTCCAGCATGCTGGCGGCGATGCGCCGGCCGCGCATCTTTTCGTCGACCCAGAGCCATTGCACGTAGAGCCAGCCCCAGGCGGTGTAGCCGGATATGCCGGCAACGATCGCGCCGGCATCGTCGCGCACGAAGACGGCGAGTGTCTTCCGGCCCGAGGCGCCGACGTCGCTGTCATTGAAAGCAGTAAGGTTTTCACCCACAAAGGCCAGGTCCCGTGGCAAGGGCTCGGCGGTGATCTCGAGCGTCGTCTTCATTGTGGCTCCGGTCCGGTTCGGAAGCCAGCCTTAGAGCAATTCCAGGAACAGTGTGAAACGGTTTTCCGTCCGGAATTGCGTCAAACAGATAGAAGGAGCTGACGGAGACGCAAGCCTATTGCCGGGCGCCAGCCGAACGCCATGCCGCAGCCGACGCCGCCACCAGCATCAACAAGGCGGCGATCAGGGCGCAGTTGGCGAAGCCGAGGCTGGTGTAGAGCGGTCCGAAACCGGCGGTGCCGACGGTAACCGCAAGATACGTGACCGCGCTGTTCAAGCCCATGATGGTGCCGCGCCGCGAAGGGTCGAGCGCCGTCAGCCGCATGACCAGGACATTCAGCCCAAAATGATTGGCAAGACCCCAGACGGCAATCGTCGCCATCAGCAGACCGAAGCCGCCGCTCAGCATGGCCATCGCGGCATAGACGGCGGCGACCAGCAGGTAGGCGAAGGGCATGACGCGGCGGGCGCCGAGACGGTCGATGACGCCGTCGAGCAATGCGGCAGCGCCAAAGCCGAGGCCATAGGCGATCGCCGCAAGGCCGTTGGCGCTGACGGGTTCGCCGAGGTTCTTGTGCAGATGATCGCCGAGATAGCCATAGACACCGTAGAAGGCAGTCATGAAGGCGCCGCAGGCGATGAGCAACGGGACGATCCCAGGCACAGCTAGGGCGCCCAGCGGCGATGGCGCCGGGCCGATTTTCCTGACGTCGCGCAGCGAGCTCATCGTCAAGCCTGCGACGGCGGCTCCGGCGAGCAGCGCCACGGCGGCGAAGACGGCGCGCCAATGGATGAGATCGGCAAGCACGGCCGACAGCGACACGCCGGCGACCATGGAGAGCGTCCAGCCGGTCAGCACGACGCCGATCGTGCCGCTCTCGCGGCCGGGCGGCGCGATCGCCGCCGAGCTGGCGTAGATCGCCGGCATGGCGACGCCGGCGGCGATGCCGGCCACGAGCTGGGCCGCGACCAGCGCCGCCACTGTCGGCGCGAGCGCGCTGGCCACCAGCGCAAGCGCAAGCAACAGCAAAGCGCCCTGCAGCATGCGGCGCGCGCCGATCCTGTCGATGTAGCGGGCGAGGAAGAGCGCGCTGGCCGAGGTGCCGAGGCCGAAAGCGGCAGCGGCCGTCATCACCGACGGCACGCTGGCCCCGAACGACGCCGCGACGGCGGGCGCGATCGGTCCGAGAACCAGGGAGTTGGAGCCGATGACGGCGATGCAGCCGGTGAGCAGATAGGCTGCCGCCGGGATCGGCGCGCGGGGCGCCGCGGTCAGAATTGCTGATTGATCGCCGTTCGACATATCGTCATAGTGGCCGAATTTAATTCAGCATCAATGGAGAATTTCGATATGGATGCAGAAACAGATGACGTTCAGCGGAACAGGCAACCTGCTCGCGAGATCGACCCGATCGACAGAAAAATATTAGGCGTTCTCGTCGACGACGCGACCATCAGCTATGCCGAACTCGGCGATCGCGTCGGCCTGTCGCCGCCGGCCGCGCATGAACGGGTGAAGCGGCTGCGCCGCAGCGGCGCCATCCGCGCCACCTCGGCAATCATCGATCCGAAGGCGGTGAAGAAGCCGCTGCTGGCCTTCGTGCATATCGACACCAGGGGCTGGGGCAAGACGCCGGAGCTGATGGCAATTTCGGAATGCCCGGAAGTGGAAGAGATCCATTCCGTCGCCGGCGATACCTGCATGCTGCTCAAGGTGCGCACCGAGGACACGCGGGCGCTGGAAGGCCTGCTGTCGCGCATCTACGAAACGCCGGGCGTGGTCTCGACGCGCAGCTATGTGGTGCTGTCGACCTATCTCGAACGGCCCGTGCAGCCGGACATCACAGCCGAGTGGCCGACGCCGCGGCATATGGCGACGCCGGTTTACTAGGCGTTCGTGGCGTTGCGGTAGATGTCGAGGACGCGCGTGACGCTGCCGACCAGAAGCTCATGAGCGGTCGGCTTGATCCGGCCAGCGGCGATCTCGGTGTCGAGATGCGCCAGATACTGGCTGATCAGAGGGCGGGGAATCTCCCGATCGCCAAGTGCAGCCAGCAGCGCTTCGGTCGCGTGCTGCGCGTCGGGCGACGGCCAGTAGTAGCGGATGCGGTCGCTGAAGGAGAAATGCCGCTGCAGGCGCTGCCCGTCGGGTGTGCCCGGATAGTATTTCTGCCAGTTGACGGGCGAAGCCAGCATGACGCGCTCCATCGCCACCGGCAGGCTTTCGCGCGATGGATCGGGCACCAATTGGTCGGCGATGTAGCTCAGTCCGTAGAGCGCCTCGCGCAGCGCGAAAGTGAGCCACGGACCGACCTTCAGGATGGCGAAGCCGTCACGCACAAGCGCGGCGAGCGCCTCCCCTGGCTGGTAGTCGGTCGAATGCGCTTCGAAGACGAATTGCGGCACGCTCTCCAGCGACGCCACCAGCTTCGTCGCTTTCGGAGGCGCATAGGCGATGATGTCGGCATTGCCGAATTCGACGCCGGGCTGCACGACGACGCCGATGGCGCGGGAAAAGGCGGCATCGAGGCCGAGGCGGGAGAACGCCTCGCGGTGGACTTCGATGGTGCGCAGCGCGTCGGCGGGTTCGGTCACATGCATATGGTCGAGCGCTTCCAAAGCGCCGCCGGGAACCGGCACTTCGGTGCCGATGATATAGACGGGTTTTTGGCCGCCTATGCGGGCGACCGCGGCCTCGGCGACCGCCGCAAGGTCGGCAGCGCGCGCGGCGATCGTTTCATCGGCGAGCGCCACCGGATCGTCGGCGCAGGCCATGCTGGTATCGAGATGCAGCTTGGTGAAGCCGGCGCCGGCATAGGCGTCGATCATCGCCGCGGCTTTCCGCATCGCGTCGCCAGCAGGCAGATGCTTCCACGGATTGGGTCCCAGATGGTCGCCGCCAAGGATCAGCCGGTCGAACGGAAAGCCCGTGCCGGCGGCATGCGTCTCGACGAAGCTGCGGAAAGCAGCCGGCGTCATGCCGGTATAGCCGCCTTCATGGTTGACCTGATTGCAGGTCGCCTCGATCAGCACATCCGCGCCGTGCACCGCACCGTGACGGAGCGTCGCTTCGATCACCAGCGGATGCGCCGAACAGATCGAGGCGATGCCGCCCTTCCCGCCTGCCGTGCGCCGAGCGGCGATCCCGGCAAATCTTGTCGTGGCGCCGGTCATGCGCGTGATCCTGCCTGCGCGATGAAAGCTTCAACGTCCGCCAGCCGATGAATACCTTCCATCGGCCCCTTGCGGGTGACGGCGAGCGCGCCGCAGGCATTGGCGATGCGCAACGCATCGGCGGGTGCGGCGCCGCGCAGCCAGAAGGAAACGAAAGCCGCGCCGAAGCAGTCGCCGGCGCCGGTCGGGTCGACTTCCTTGACGGCAAAGCCGGGCATGACGACCGTGCCCTTGCGGTCGTGATAAGCGGCGCCCTCGGCGCCTTTCTTCAAGACGATGCAGGAGATGCCTCGTGCAAGGAGTTCGTCGACCGCGCCCCGCTCGTCACCGGTCGAGGAGAACAGGAACAACTCGTTGCCGCTGGGCAGGAAGACATCGGTCTGCGCCAGCACCTTGTCGAGCGCCTCGCGCATGCCGGAAGCCTGCATGATCTCGCGACGGATGTTGGGATCGAAGGACACGGTGCCGCCCTTGGCCTTCACCGCCGCGATCGCGGCGAGCGCGACTTCGGTGGCGCGATCGGAAAACAGCGAGGAACCCATGACATGGATATGGTCGGCGCCGACCAGAAGCCGCTTGGCCGCATCGTTCATCGCCAGCAGGCCAGCGGCGCTGTTGCGGATGTTGAAGACGAAATGCCTGGACGCGTCGCTGCGGTAGGTGACGAAGGCCGTGCCCGTGGCATGGCCTTCATGGACGGCGATCGCCGAAACGTCGGCGCCGAGCATACGCAGCCGGTCGATGTTGAGCTGGCCGAAATCATCCTTGCCGACGGCGCCGATGAGAGCGGCGGGCTGACCGAGCGCCGCCGCCTGGCCGATGAAGATGGCCGGCGCGCCGGACGGGAAAGGCCCGACCAGCGGCCCTGGCTCGAGGAAGCTCTGGCCGATCCGTTCGGCCATGATCTCGACGAGAATCTCGCCGGCTGAGACCAGCTTCTTCATCACGTCCTCCCGGCTCTCGCCGTGCACGGCGTATTCCCTGAAAAGTGGATACGGCCTGCTCTTTTCAACGTCAATTAATAAATTTACGCATGCAATAATTTCTCCCTCCGCGTTGAAACTTGCAAAGCTTCCTGTAAAGTTTCAACTTGCAGTCGCGCGCCGGTGCGCCCTATGTAGCGCCGGGGCAGCGCATGGGACCAGTGGTTGGATATCCATGTCGCGAGGGTTTGGATGCCGATGACGCACAAGACGATGGAGGATTTCGCCCGTTCCTGCGGCGTCTCCAGGCCGACACTGTCGAAATTTTTCGACGACCCGACCAGCGTCAAGCCGGCGACGCGCAAGCGCATCGAGGACGCGCTTCGCTCGTCCGACTACCAGCCGAATCTCTTCGCCCGCAATCTCAACCGCAAGCGCACCCGCAGCATCGGCATCGTCGTGCCGACGGTGACCGACCCCTTCTATTCCGAGATGGTCAGCCGCATCGAGCTCAGGCTGCGCGACGAGGGCTACTGGCCGATCGTCATCTCCTCGCATGGATCGAGCGAACTCGAGGCCGAGGCGACGCGGACCATCCTGTCGCTGAAAGTCTCCGGCGCGCTCGTCGCCCCGCTTGGCCGGCGCTCGGACCCGAAGGCGATCGAGAAGCTGATGCAGGCGATCCCGATCGTCTATTTCGACACCTATCTCGAAGGCGACACGCCTTTCGTCGGCAACAACAACGTGCAGAGCGTGTCGACAATCGTCGATTATCTTTGCCGCTCGGGCGACGCCCCGGTCTATTTCGACATCCCCCATGTCAACCACAATTCGCGCGAGCGGGTGGAGAACTACATCGATGCCATGCGCCGGCTCGGACAGGAACCCGTTGTGTTCGGCAACATCGAGGACTACACATGGGACTTTGAACGGATCGGCTATGAGCAGACGGAGAAGCTGCTCGACAATGGCAGCCTGCCGGGCAAGACAATCCTCTGCGCCAATGACCGTCTCGCCTTCGGCGTGATGGCGGCCGCCTACTCCAAAGGGCTGAAGGTGGGCCGCAAGGCGGATTGCGACCTGCGCGTCGCAGCCCACGACGACCATCCGCTCAGCCGTTACACCTGCCCGGCGCTCACCACCATGGCGCAGGATTTCGCCGCCATGGCCGGCCGCAGCGTCGAGACGCTGCTTACCCTGCTCGACGAGGACGGCACGACCGTCGCGCCGAAGGTCAACCTCGACGCGACGCTGGTGATGCGCCAGTCGGCCTGAAGACTGCCAAAAGCCCATCGGATTCCGCTCGACGAGTGCCTCAGGCAAGCAGTCTCGCCGCTTCGTCCTCGCTAAGCAGCGGCGGCTGGTCGACGGTGCCGACGACCGCGGCGGAATTTTGGCTCTCACCCGAAGCGAGGATCGCTTCCATGATCTCCAGCACATGCAGTGCAAGCTCGCCGGACGCGCGCGGTCTCCTGCCTTCCGACAGCGACCGCGCGAGGTCGGCGACGCCGAGCATGCGGTAGTTGGCGCGGTCGGGCGCGGCATAGGGCCAGTTGCGCGCGCCATAGAGTTCACTCTCGCTCGCGAAATCCCTCCAATCTGCGCCGCGCGCCGAAAGCGAGACGGTGCCGCCAAACGTGTCGGGGTCGGGCAGCCTGAGCGAGCCTTCCGTGCCGTGCAGTTCGATCGGATGATTGGAATGCCTGAAGACGTCCCAGGAGGCGCCGAAGGTGACAGTGGCGCCGGAGCGGAATTCGAGCAGCGACAGAATGTTGGTCGGCGTGCCGACCCTGAAGCTGGTGTTCTTGTAAGGGCCGTCAGCGGTGATCAGGCGCTCCTCTTGGCCGCGCGTCGCCATCGCCATGACATGGGCAACCGGACCGAGCAGGTTGACCAGCATCGTCAGATAATAAGGCCCCATGTCGAAGACGGGACCGCCGCCCGGCTGGTAATAGAATTGCGGGTTGGGATGCCAGTGCTCCATGCCGCGCCCCATCATGAAGGCGGTGCCGGTCACGGCGCGGCCGATGGCGCCCTCGTCCATCAGGCGGCGCGCCCGGCGTCCGGCAGCGCCAAGGAAAGTGTCGGGCGCCGAGCCCAGAGCAAGCCCGCGCTTCGCCGCCTCGGCGACCAGGCGGCGCCCGTCGCTGGCAGACGTCGCCAACGGCTTTTCGGTGAAGACATGTTTTCCGGCCGAAAGCGCCGAAAACGAGATGTCGAAATGCGCCGAAGGAATTGTGAGGTTGAGGACGAGATCGACCTGCGGGTCGGCCAGCAGCGCATCGACGCCGAGCGCGCGGATGCCATATTCCTTGGCGCGCAAGGTGGCCATGTCGGCGGAAATATCGGCACAAGCACGCAGTTCCACACCGGTGAAAAGTGCCGCATTGCGCAGATAGGTCATTGAGATGTTACCGCACCCGATAACACCGATGCCGAGCTTCGCCACTGATTTTGCTTGCATTTTCCTTCCGACCTCCCAATGCGGCAGCGACCGAGACAGCCCGTCGCGATGGCGGCGGACAATTTTCGTGACTCGCTATAGCGCATTTTAAATCTTGACGCGCGTAAAATTTTTATAGAGCATGTGAGAACGCTGGCGCAGCATCGGAGGCCGCCAGCCCTTCGGGAGGAGAAAATGACGGACATGAAAAAACGGCCGACGGCCGGCACCAAGCCCATGGGTCATGCGCGCATTGGATCCTTTCGTCGCGGCCGAGGACCGCGACGGGTTCAGGCATAGATCACCTTGGCCCCGATCCTCTCAAGCTGGCTGCGTATCGGACCGGGCAGGCCATCGTCGGTGATCACCACATCGACGGCCGACAGCGAAAATGCCTTGGAGGTCCCGCTGACGCCCCATTTGCTCGAATCCGCAAGCAGGACGACGCGCCGGGCCATGCGAACGAGGTTTCGCTTCGTTCGCGCCATGTCTTCGTTCACGTCGACCACATCCAGTGACGAGTCTATCGCATGCGCTCCAACAAAGACCTGATGCGCCACCAAGCCGCCGAGAGCAGTGTCAGCATCGGTGATCAGCGTGCTCACCGTGTCGGGATAGACCCGGCCGCCGATCATGTGAACGTCGAGTCCGGGACGATGCATCAGATGCTGCACGATATTCATGGCCGTGGCGGCGACCACGACGTTGCTGAGCGGCGGTAACTGCATGGCAACCTGCATCAATGTCGAGCCGCCGTCGAAGATGACCGATTGGTTGTCCTCGAACAGGTCTACCGCCGCCCGGGCGATGCGCATCTTTGCATCGAGGTTGGTTTGCATCCGCCGGGCGAACGCGGCCGTGGTTGAATCGGTGGTCCGGGTCACCGCCCCTCCACGGGTCTTGGTCAGCAGTCCCTTGCGGTCCAGTATCTCGAGGTCGGAGCGTACCGTGACCTCGGACACGCCAAAACCGTCTGACAGGTCCTTCGTGCGAACCTGTCCGCTGCGTTGCACCTCGCTCAGGATCGATTGGCGTCTCTGCTCCGACAACATTGCCCTGCCCATGCCTCCCTGCGCCAAGCAACCGCTCCGGCCTCGGCTCACCTTACCAAAAATATGCGAATTCGAAAGATTTCGAAAGATTGCATTTCTCATTTCTTTCGCAAACACTGAGTTCAGGATTTCGAAATCAAACGATTGGGGAATTTTGCACTCATGAGCCTGGGAACCAAGGTGCGTCTTGCGCGCCTCTTCTCGCATCCATCGGGGAACCTTTTTGGCGGCGCGGTCGACCACTTTGTCGGCTATGGCGACGTGCGCAAAGGCGGTCTTGCCGACCTGCCGGGCGCGCTCGCCCGCGTCATGGCGGGCAAACCCGACTATGTCAGCATCCAGCCTGGCACCGCCCGCCATCTGTGGCCGCAATACGCGGGCAAGGCTTCGCTGGTGATCCAGGCTGGCTGCTTCACCCCGGACGATCGCATCAGTGAGTTGATTGCAACGCCCGAGGATGCGGTGCGCGCTGGGGCCGATGCGTTGGCCGTGGCCATTCCGGTGCGTGGCGCGACCGAGGGCAAGTACATACGCTGGCTGACCGATTCGGTGAACGCGGCGGCCCGCTACGGCATGCCGGTGGTGGCGCATATCTACCCTCGCGATTTCACCGACGGGGCGAAAATCGTCTTCACCCCCGACGAGATCGCCTATGCGGCGCGCATCGGCTACGAGTCCGGCGTCGACGTGATCAAGATCGGCTACACGGGCGATTTCGAGTCGTTCCGGGAGACCGTCCGGACCTGCCCGGTGCCGGTTGTGATCGCGGGTGGTCCGAAGACCGATACGCTGCTCGGCGCCCTCCAGCAGACGGCGGACGCCATCCGTGCCGGCGCGCGCGGTGCCGTGGTGGGCCGCAATCTCTGGGGGCATGGCGATCCGCAGAAGGCAGCGCTTGCCTTTCGGGGCGTCATCCATGACGGGCTTTCGGCGCAGGACGCCCTGACGAAGGCGGGGGCCTGACCGATGCCCACCGTCCCCTCAATCCTCGGCTTCGGCGCTATCGCGATCGACGACATCGTCTATGTCGATCAGCCGTTGTCGGCGGGCAAGGGGAAGGTTCTGCGAAGTGTCCGAGCCTTCGGGGGAAATGTCGCGACGGCCCTTGCCGCCGTCGCTCGGCTCGGCGGGACCGCCGGGTTCGTCGGATGGCTAAGCAGTGCCGCGGACGACGCCGTGCTGTGCGATCTCGTTGCGAGCGGCGTTGAAACCGCATTCGCGCCGCGCCACCCGCAGGCACGCCCGGTGCGCTCGCGGATCACCGTCGGCTCGGATGGGGAGCGGTTCATCGCGTATGACGACGACGCGATGCTGGGCACCGCGCCGGACTTTCCGGACGAGGTCCTCAGCCGCGCGACCGTCCTGATCGTCGATAGTTACGCGATCCGGTCGTTGGATGTCGTGGCTCGGGCCCGCGATCTCGGCCTTGCGATCCTCGGCGATGTCGAATGGAGCGGCGGGCCAGCCACCGAGAGGCTGATCGCGCTCTGCGACCATCTCATTCTTCCCCTCGGCTTCGCGCGGACTGCCACGGGCCGCCGAACGCCCGCCGAGATGCTCGATGCATTGTGGTTGCCCTCGCGGTCCGCCGTGGTTCTGACCGATGGCGGCAGGGGCGTCTACTATCGCGGACGCGACGAGACAGGGCTCTGGCACCTGCCTCCACACCGGGTTGCCGTCGTCGACTCGACCGGCGCCGGCGACTGCTTTCATGGCGCCTATGCCCATGCATTGACGCGCGGAGCCGACACCGCAGGCCGGGTCGCATTCGCGGCCGCGGCGGCGGCCCTTTCGATAACGGGGCGTGGCGGGCGCGAGGCGCTTCCGACCGGCGACCAGGTCACGGAACTCGTGGCATCGACGGGCGCTCCGTCAGCAGTCGAACTGAATTATGCGCAGCTCGATACTGGAACATAGCCTGAAACTATCCGAGGAAATATTTCACAGGTGAACACAAGCCGAGGATAAATATAAAAATCAGTGGCTTAGACTTGTGGAGGGAGGAAGATGGCAGAAGTCATTCTTGAGAATATCTGCAAGACCTACGGGAACAATTTTCACGCAATCGACCAATTGAACCTGTCGGTCGAGGACGGTGAGTTTTTGATTCTCGTCGGGCCGTCCGGCTGCGGCAAATCCACCGCGTTGCGAATGATCGCGGGATTGGAGGACATCACCAGCGGCAGCCTTCGGATCGGCGGTACCGACGTCGTCGACATGCCGCCCAAGGACCGCGACATCGCGATGGTCTTCCAGAGCTACGCGCTCTATCCGCATATGACGGTGTTCGAAAACATCGCCTTTTCGATGCGGCTGGCAGGCAAGCCGAAGGCCGAGCGCAAGAAGCGCGTGGACGAGATCGCCAAGACCCTTCAGCTGACGTCTCTGCTGGACAGCAAACCCGCGAACCTTTCAGGCGGACAGCGTCAACGGGTGGCCATGGGCCGCGCCATGGTGCGCGAGCCGGCCGCCTTTCTGATGGACGAGCCCCTTTCCAATCTGGACGCGAAACTGCGCGTGCAGATGCGCGCCGAAATCACCAGCCTGCAAAAGCAGCTCGGCGTCACGACCATATACGTGACCCACGACCAGACCGAAGCGATGACGATGGGCGACAGGGTCGCGGTGTTGAAGGGTGGCGTGCTGCAGCAGGTCGACACACCCAAGAGGCTCTATGAATCGCCGGTGAACGCCTTCGTTGCCGGCTTCATCGGGTCTCCTTCGATGAACCTTTTCGAGGCGATCCTGACAGGCGACGAGCTGACGTCCGGCACCTTAGCCATCCGGCTGCAGGATGCAGCCTTCGTGCGCAGGCCGGGCTTGAGGTCGTATACGGGGCGCAAGGTCGTGTTCGGGATCCGACCGGAGGATCTCTATGACAGCAGTCTGGAATCCGGCCGCAAGTATCAGACGATACCGGCAAAGGTGACCTCGATCGAAGAACTCGGATCCGAACATATCGTCCATCTGAACATCGACGCGGTCCGGGTGGATTCCGGCGACCCGGACGCGGTGCAGGATTTCGGCCTGGCGTCGAATTCGGTGGCGAAATTCGAACCGGTCAGCGCAGTCCGCGCCGGCTCGGAAATCCGGTTGGCCCTGGATGATACCAAGCTGCATTTCTTCGATCCCGAGACGCATCTGGCGATCTGAAGATCTGCGGCAAAGCCCGTAGGCGAGAGCGAGGCGCCTGCGAATGAAGGCTTCTGAATAAACCAGACGATCGTCCGCATTGTGCGGCCGATCCTAAATAAGGAGGAGAAAATGACGTTTCGGATACGACCCGCGATGCTGAAAATAGCCGCGGCCGCATGGTTGCTTGGCGCAACCGGCGCCATGGCGGACACGACGCTGGAATTCACCCAGTGGTGGGAGCCAGAGCTGCCCGCAGGGTCCTTGCGGAAAATCATGGATGATTTCGAGGCTGCGAACCCCGGTATCAAGGTGACGCTGGTCAGCGGCCCGTACGCGACCACGCGAGACCAGATCTCGGTTGGCGCTGCAACCGGAACGCTCAGCGACGTCGTCGGTCTCGACGGCGCCTGGGTGAACAATCTGAACGCGCAGAATGCGCTGGCCGACATGAACCCGATGATGGATGCGAGCGGCTTCGACAAAGCCCAAGTCGCGGATATCATCAAGGTTGACGGCAAAGCGGTGATGTTCCCCGTGGCTTCGTTCGTCTATCCGGTCTTCGTGAATTTGGACCTCGCCGCCCAGGCGGGCGTCACCAAGCTGCCGTCGACCCGCGCTGAGTTCCTCGAAGCCGCCAAGAAGATGACCCATGCCGACAAGAACCAGTATGGCTGGGTGCTGCCGCTGTCGTTGCAAACGCCATCCGGTGTCCAGAACGACATGATGTCGTGGGTCTGGGCGTCGGGTCAATCGATGATGGCGGACGGCAAGCCCGCCCTCGAGGGCAAACCCGTGGTGGATATGCTCACCTTCGTCAAATCGCTCAACGACGCCGGCACCATCTCGCCCGGCATCGCCACCAAGACCGAACAGGAAAAGGTCGAGGAATTCGTCAACGACCGGGTCGGGATGATGATCGACTCGCTCGCGCATGTGAACCTCATCCGCAAACGCAATCCCAAGCTGAACTTCGACCTCATCCCGGTCCCGGTCGTGGAGAACTACAACGGCAAGCGCGGCCTTCCCTATGCCTCGTGGGGCATCGGCATCTCCGCGGGCTCGAAACATCAGGAAGAGGCCTGGAAACTCGTCCAATATCTGATGAGCGAGAAGGTGAACGCCAAGCTCGTGTCGCTTGCAAACGCCTTCCCGGGCAACGTCAACGCCAAGCCCGATTTCGTGACATCGGACAAGGCTTTCGGCAAGGCTTTCGATATCTTCAAGACCGGTTATCTCGCCAACGAGTTCACGGGCCTGCCGGTGGCTGAAGACCTGATGACCCAGTTCGACGTGGAAGCCCAGAAGATGCTCACCGGCGGGCAATCTCCGGAACAGGCGGCCGCTGCCGCCCAGAAGGGCTGGATGGCGAAATTCTGATCGGCCTGTTCCCCGTTTGCTATCTTCGACCGGGTGGCCTGACTTCGGGCAGGCCACCCGGCAACAATGATCGGCAATTTGAGATGGCCCTGTTTCCGAAGCTTACCTTCTCTTGAAGGCGTATCCCAAGGTTGGCATATGACCCGGCAAAAGCGCTCCCACCACAAGCTGAAACGAGCGATCGCACCGTACCTCTATTTGTCGCCCTCGCTGCTCATTATCGGCCTTCTGATGCTCCTGCCGATGGTGACCGTGATAGGCTATTCCGTCCAGAACAGCGCGGTGCTGCGTCGTGACCCATCCTTTGCCGGACTGAAACACTACCAGGCGATCTTCGACGATCCGGTGTTCTGGGCCTCGCTGTGGCACACGCTCTACTTCACAGGCATGAGTGTCGTTTTCCACATGACCATCGGCATGGTCTTCGCGCTCATGCTGAACAGCGACCGCATCAATCCGAGGCTGCGCAGTATCCTGCGTGTGCTCTACATACTGCCCTGGCTGTTCACCGCGGTGATCATCGCGGTGATGTGGCGCCTGCTGCTTGAGCCGAACGGTGTCGTGAACAGCATTCTCATGCAGATGGGCATCATCGGTTCCAAGGTCGAGTGGTTCTCCTCGCCCGAGACCGCGCTGCACGCCGTCACCTTCGCCAATATCTGGGCGGGCTACCCGCTTTTCATGGTCAGCCTGCTCGCAGGCCTGCAGGGCATTCCCAAGGATTTCTACGAGGCCGCCGATATCGACGGGGCGAAGGCCTACCAGAAGCTGATCTTCATCACCATCCCGCAGCTGATGCCGATCATCATCAGCATCTCGCTGCTCGACTTCATCTGGACCATGCAGGTCTTCCCGTTGATCTGGATAACGACGGGCGGCGGCCCGATCTACTCGACCGAGGTGCTGAGCACCTACACCTACAAGCTGGCGTTTTCGAGCTACAACCTGTCGCAGGCGTCGGCGAGCGCCGTGGTCATCTTGTTGATCTCGCTCGGCCTTACGCTGTTCTACATCCGTTATCAAAAGGCTCGGTAGTCACCATGAGGAAAAGGCACACGCCGAAAGACAGGCTGATCACCGTCGCGCTCCATGCAGCGCTTGCAGCGGGGCTCTTTTTTGCGGCCTTCCCGATTTACTGGATGCTGAGCAGCTCGTTCAAATCGAATACCGAAATCTTTGCCCTGCCGCCAACCATCCTGCCGAAGGCCTTCACGCTCGAGGCGTATGCAGCCATCCTTGGCGATCC
Organism: Mesorhizobium sp. M1E.F.Ca.ET.063.01.1.1; assembly: GCF_003998155.1. NCBI lineage: Bacteria > Pseudomonadati > Pseudomonadota > Alphaproteobacteria > Hyphomicrobiales > Phyllobacteriaceae > Mesorhizobium > Mesorhizobium sp. M1E.F.Ca.ET.063.01.1.1. Next base: position 2,202 of record NZ_RZSC01000074.1, on the reverse strand, counting down.
GGTAAAGCTGCGCTTCTTCTTCAACAGCTACTTCGTGGCCGGAGCGGTGACCGTGCTGACGGTGCTGATCGCGTTGCTGGCAGCCTATGGGTTCAGCCGCTTCAACTTCCGCGGCAAGGGCAGCCTGAACACACTCATCATCAGCACGCAGACGATTCCGCCGATCACGCTTCTGATCCCCTTCTTCGGACTTGTCGTCTCCTACGGCATCTTCGACACCTACGTCGCGCTGATCCTGACCTACCTGGTGTTTACGCTGCCCTACGCGATCCTGCTGATGACGGGATATCTGAACACCTTGCCCCGCGATCTCGATGAAGCGGTGGCAGTCGACGGCGGCACCAGTTGGACAGCGCTTTGGCGGGTGATCGTGCCGATTTCACTGCCTGGTATCGTGGCGACGTCGGTCTACACCTTCCTGTTGTGCTGGAACGAATTTCTCTTCGCGCTGACGCTGACGAAGTCAACGTCCATGCGAACCGTCCCGATCGGCATCCAGCTGTTGATGGGGCAGCACGCCTTCGAATGGAACCAGATGATGGCGATGAGCGTGCTCGGCTCGCTACCGCTCCTGCTCATCTACCTCGTTGCCCAGAGGTTCTTCCTCGCCGGCATGACAGCAGGCTCGGTCAAGTAGGATGTCCAGCCCACGCAGAACCGATGGAGCAGGCCCCCGCGCATCGCCATCGATGATTGGACCTATCTGCTGGCAGGCGATATCGCCGCGGCCTCAGGGTGGCATCAAGGAATGAAAGGATGAACGTGAAAGACCTCAAAGTTGGCTGCCAGACCTTCACCTGGGAAATGCTGGGAGACCGCTTCACCGGCGGCCCCGACGATCTCCTCAAGGCGATCGCCGATGGCGGCTATGCCGGCATCGAGATCACCGACACGATGATCGGCCGCTATGCCGGCAAGCCGGCCGAGTTTGCGACCGCGCTGAAGGCGTCCGGGCTGACGCTCGTCTCCTTCGCCTTCGGCTCGAAGAGCGGCTTCACGCTCAAGAACGAGATCGGCGCCGACCTCGAGACCGCCAAACGCTGGATCGACTTCGCCGCCGCCTTTCCGGGCGCGCTGGTGTCGATGGGCTCTGCGACCGTCGTCTCCGACGGCCCGCGCGACGGCAAGTTCGCCATTGCCGCCGAGATCTACAACAAGGCCGGCGAGCTCGGCCGCAAGGCCGGCGTCCAGGTCGCGGTACATCCGAGCTCACACCACAACACGCTGCTCTTCGACCGCGCCGACTATGACCGGATCTTCGGGCTGATCGACGCCTCGCTGGTCGGCTGGGTGCCGGACACCGGACACATCCTGCGCGGCCGTCAGGACATGGCCGACACGCTCACCACCTATCGCGACCGCATCCGCTACGTGCATCTGAAGGACGTCGATGCGGCCGGCACCTGGGCGATGCTCGGCAAAGGCGTCTGCGACACGGCGAAGGTGATCGAGATTGCCAGCGCCGCACCCAACTTCAACGGCTGGCTGGTGCTCGAAGAGGAGTCCGAGACGGCAGCAGCCGACCCGGCCATAGCGGTCAAGACCAACCGCCAGACCATGCGCGGCTACGGGGCGTAGGACGATGATCCGCAAACAAGACCGTCGCCTTCGTGTGGGTGTGCTCGGCTGCGGGCCGATCGCGCAGTTCGCGCATCTGGAATCCTGCGCGAAGGCGAGCAATGCCGACCTCTACGCGATCTGCGACGCGGCACCCGATTTGCTGGCGCGCATGGGCGCCACCTATGAGCCCGAAAAAATGTACGGCGACTATGACGAGATGCTCGCTGACCCCCAACTCGAGGCAGTGATCGTCGCCACTTCGGACACCTATCACGTGCCGATGTCGATCAAGGCGCTGGAAGCCGGCAAGCATGTGCTGTGTGAAAAGCCGATCGGCGTCTCGGTCGAGGAAGGCGAGAAGCTCGCCGGGGCGGTCAAGCGCTCGGGCAAGGTGCTGCAGGTCGGGCACATGAAGCGCTTCGACCCGGCGCTGGAAGCGGCGCGCGATTTCGTCCGCGACGAGATGGGCGAGATCCTGGCGCTGAAAGCCTGGTATTGCGATTCCACCCATCGCTACACCAACACCAACGCCGTGCAGCCGCTGCCGATCACCAGCAAGCTGGCGAGGAAGCCATCCGGCAATCCAAAGGCGGACTTGAGGCAGTATTTCATGCTGGCGCATGGCTCGCATCTGGTCGACAC
>NZ_RZSC01000749.1:0-2792 GCF_003998155.1 Mesorhizobium sp. M1E.F.Ca.ET.063.01.1.1 | reverse complement strand
TCACCGGATCATGCGACCAGGCGGTGTCGTCCCCGCTCTTGCCGTCGCCGGTCAGGTCCTCGTACTTGGTGCCGGAGATCGAGAACTTCTCGAAGTTGACGAAGTCCTGGTTGGTCAGGTTCTGGCCGGAGGTGAGGTTGTTCTGGTCGATCTGCACCGGGCTGACATTCGTCCAGCCTGACTGGCTCTCTTCCTTGATCAGGTAGTCGCCGGGCAACAGCCCGGTGAACTGGTAGAAGCCGCTGCCGTCCGTGGTCGTCTGCGCCACCTGCTCGCCAGCATCGGCGGTGTTGTTGTGGTTGGCGTCATTGTAGAGCGTGATCGTCCATCCGCTCACCGCGGTTTCGTCGCCGGTCGTCGCCAGGCTGCCGTCGGCATCCTCATACTTGTGGCCCGAGATCGAGCCGAGCTGGAAATTGCCGAAGTCGTTGTTGTGGCTCTCCTCGCCCGCCGCCAAGGTGACGGTGTACTCGCCCTGCGCGTTATTCGGCGCATCCTGCGACCATCCTGCCTGCTGCACCTCTCGGATCGTGTAGGTGCCGGGCGTGACAGTGAAGTGATAGTACCCGTTTGCGTCGGTGACCGTAGACGGCTCGCCCAGATCCAAGGAGTTGTTGCCGTTGATGTCGAGATAGATCGTCCAGCCGCTGAGAGCCGGCTCACCGGCCTGCCAGACGTGGTCGGCGTTCAGGTCGTTGAATTTGTGGCCGTCGATCACCTGGCCGATCTGCCGGTTCCATTCCTCGAAGCCGGAATCGGCCGTCCAGGTGCTCTGTGCTGTTTCCCCAGGTCCTTGATAAGTACCGGTCTGGTAGCCGAACCCGGAATAGAGATAGATATAGGGCTTGGTCGGATCGAAATTGCTGATGGGAACCAGCAACGACATATCGGTGGTGTTGCCACTGCCCGGCTGAAGCTCGCCGTTCAGCCCGACGAACTTGTCGCCGCCGGCATCCAGATTGTAGATCAGCGAAGCGTTATCCCCCGCCGGGAAGGCGCCGGTGCCCTGGCTCGGGGTCGCTCCGGGTGCGTAATCATGCAAATCGCCTGCAGAGGCCTGCCAGATCTGGAGCGAATCCAGGGAAAGGTTTTGGGACGTGGCGACGTTGGACTCGTTGATGTCGAGATCAAATCGATAGTAGCCGACGCCATTTATGAATTGAATCGGAATGTCGGCAATGTTCACTGAATGAACGTACTGACTACCGCCCTTGGAGGTATTATCAAGAATAAAAGCGTTAAAGTCGGTATTATACCCCTGCTCCGACGTGTTGTTACCTGAAGCCGAAATTCGGACGAAAGGATCAAGCAAACCTGTTCCTGCGCCGGTCACGACATCCGAGGACGAAAAGAGGGCGCCGTTGATGGTTACGGTGGTTTTGAAGGTCAGATCGTAGGTAGGCGCGTTCACCGCATCGGTGAAGTTTACGGTCGCGACCCGGCCGTCTGCCTGGTCTGTCGCCGTGAGCGTGAATGCCTGGTTTGCCGCGTCGGCATTGACGTACCACGAGGTCTGGATCGTGCCGTTGACGACGCCATCCAGATCACCGGCGCCGCCATCGGTGACGACCCAGGGCGTACCGGTTGCGGTGAGATCGTAGGTGAGCACATCATCCGCGGTGCCGAGGATCCCGTCGGCGCCCGCGCTGTGGTGGGCAACCAAAAACGTGAGCGAGCCGCCATCCTCGACGTCGGTGGCCGTGATCCCCACCGTCTCGCCGGGCGCGTAGTCCGCATCGGCCTGGTCGACCGCGACCGCAAGCGGCGGCACGGCGTCGGAGGAAGTCGGATCGGTGCTTCCGGTCACGGTGGAATCGGGTGTTGCGAGCGGATCGTTGGTCAGATTGTCGCTGATATCGCTAGACGCCATAACATTTCCCCTAGCTTTCGGATTCGGTTACTTATCGTGGCTGCTGTTCTTTCGTGGCTTCTGTTTTCATTTTCCCGCCTGGGCGGGCTTACTCTCTAAAGGCTCGGGTGATCTGGTCCTGCAACGGCTTCACCAGGTAGGACATCACCGAACGGTCTCCGGTCTTGATGAAGGATTCCACCGGCATGCCGGGTACCAGCTTGACCTCGCCGAGGCGCGCGACCTCGGCGGCGGTCGTCTTGATGCGCACGGTGTAATAGCTGACGCCGGTGCGCTGATCGGTGGTAATGTCGGGCGAGATTCTCTCCACCACGCCTTCGATCTGCGGTGTCGTGCGCTGGTTGAATGCGGAAAAACGCAGCGATGCCGACTGGCCGCCCCATAGCTGGTCGATATCGCTGGGCGCGATCTTGGCCTCCACCGCAAGGCTGTCATTGTCCGGCACGACCTGCATGATCGTCTGGCCGGGCTGGATCACGCCGCCGATGGTGTAGGCGAGCGACTGCTGCACGACGCCGTCCTGCGGCGCGCGAATGTCGACCCGCTTCAACTGATCCTCCGCGGCGACCTTGCGCTCGAAGAGTTCGCCCGTCTTGCCGTCGATGTCGCGCAGGTCGCGGTTGACTTCCGTGCTGAGGTCGAGGTCGATCTGGATGATCTGCAGCTTGATCTCGGCGATGCGCCCCTGCGCCTGCGCCAGCGCGGCGACGAGCTGGCCGCGCTCGCCATCCAGGCGCGTCGCCTCGCGCTCGGTCGAGGTCAGGCGATCGATGGAGATGAGCTTCTTGCCCCAGAGCACGCGCACGGAAGCGAGCTCCTTTTGCACGAGTTCGATCTCCTTGCTCTTGGCTTCCATCTGCGCGGTGTCGCCGGCGATCTCCTTCTCGAGCTGGACGATGCGTTCGCCGAGCTGGCCCTTCTG
>NZ_RZSC01000748.1:0-2803 GCF_003998155.1 Mesorhizobium sp. M1E.F.Ca.ET.063.01.1.1 | reverse complement strand
GCGGTGAGCGTCACGCCGAGCGCGCGCTTTTCCCATTCGGCGTGGAAATAGGGCTCGTCCTTTTCGGGCGCGACCGGCCCGAAACCCATCTGCCCGCCGAGATCCTGCGGCCCGTTCATTGAGGCTCCCCCTTATTCCGACTCTTTCGCCAGCGCGGTGCCGATCATCGCGTCGCGGCTGACCAGGCCGGCGAGCTGTTCCTCGCTCCAGCCCTCGGTGCCCTTCGGCCGCATCGGCACCACCAGGTAGCGAAGCTCGGCGGTCGAATCCCAGACGCGGATCTTCTTATCCTTAGGCAGCGTCAGCCCGAACTCTTCCAGCACGCCGCGCGGGTCGATCACCGCCCGCGACCGATAGGGCGGCGCCTTGTACCAGACCGGCGGCAGGCCGAGCACTGACCACGGATAGCAGGAGCAGAGCGTGCAGACGACGAGGTTGTGCGTCTCCTCGGTGTTGAAGACAGCCTGCATGTGCTCGCCCTGGCGGCCGGTATAGCCAAGCGAGGCGATCGCCGCCGTCGCGTCGCGCTTCAGCCATTCGGCATAGGCGGGATCGCTCCAGGCCTTGGCCACCACCCTGGCGCCGTTGCGCGGGCCGATCTTCGTCTCGTAGGTATCGACGATGACGTCGATGGCCGCCGGGTCGATCAGGCCTTTCTGGGTCAGGATCGTCTCGAGCGCGCGCACGCGCGCCGCGAACGGGTCGAGCTCGTTGTCGTGGTCATGATCGTGGGTCATGACCTCAAACTAGGATCGGGTGCGGTTAGCCGCAAGCGCCACGCCTTGGGCCAGAGCCGCCTACTCGGCGGCCACCTTTTTCGGTTCGGCTTCTTCCTCGGCGTCGAAGAGCGAAGGCTGTTCGATAGGCTCGATCGCATGCAGCTCCGGCCGGCTCTTCTTAGAGGAGAAGCTGAGCAGCCAACCGGAGAAATGCTCGAAATAGACATAGATGACCGGCGTGACGAACAGGGTGAGCGCCTGTGAGGCGAGCAGGCCGCCGACCACAGCAACGCCGAGCGGCTGCCTGAGTTCGGCGCTGGCGCCGGTGCCGAGCGCGATCGGGAACGTGCCCATCAGCGCCGCCAGCGTCGTCATCATGATCGGCCGGAAACGCATCAGGCAGGCCCTGTGGATGGAGTCCACCGCCGACATGCCCTGACGCCTGAGGTCCAGCGCGACATCGACCATCATGATGCCGTTCTTCTTGACGATGCCGATCAGCATCAGGATGCCGATCACCGCGATGACCGACAGATCCATCCCCGCGAGCTGCAACGCGACCAACGCTCCCAACACCGCCGACGGCAGACCGGTGAGGATGGTGAGCGGGTGGATGAAGCTCTCATAGAGCATGCCGAGCACGATATAGATGGTGAGGATCGCGCCGCCGATCAGCAGGCCCTGGTTGGCGAGCGAATCCTGGAAGGTCTTGGCCGTGCCGGCGAAGGTGGTCGAGATCGCCTTCGGCATGCCTATCTGCTCTTTCAGCTGGTCGATGCGGGCCACTGTGTCGCCGAGCGACACGCCCTGCGGCAGGTTGTAGGAGATCGTCACCGCCGGCAACTGGCCGAGCTGGTTGACCGTCAGCGCGCCTGCCGTGCGATCGACGCGGGCGAAGGCGCCGAGCGGCACCAGGCTGCCGCTCGCCGTCCGCACCTGGATGGCCAGCATCCGCTCGGGCGACCACGCGATCTTCGGGTCCAGCTCGGTGATGACTTCATAGCTGTCGGCCGAGCCGAAGATGGTCGACACCTGATCGGTGCCGAAGCCGCCATAGAGAGCCGAGCGCAGCGTGTCGGTGTCGATGCCGAGCTGGGCGGCCTTGTCGCGGTCGACCACCAGCGTCGCCTCCAGGGCATTGTTCTGCAGATCGCTGGTGACGTCGGTGAACATCGTGTGGTCCGCCGCCATCGCATCATTCAGCTTCTGCGCCCAGATATCGGTCTGGCCGGTATCGAGTCCCTGGACGACCAGCTGGTAGGCGCTGGCGGAAGACCGCGAACCAAGTCTCAGGTTCTGCACCGGCTGCATATAGGACTCGATGCCGGCGACGCCCCCCAATTGCCGCCGCAAGTCGGACAGCACCTTCTCGATATTGGGTCTCTGGCTCTTGTCCTTCAGCTGCACGTAGAGCTGTCCCTGGTTCAGCGCATTATTGCCGCTACCGACCGACCAGGCCACATGCGATACATAGGGAGAATGGGAGAAGACGTTCGCCACCTGACCTTGCAGCTTGGTCATGGCGTCGAAGGAGATGTCCTGCCGGGCGATCGTCGTCACCGAAATCTGGCCGATATCCTCCTGCGGGAAGAAGCCCTTGGGCGAGGCCTGGAACAGCCAGACCGACGCCGCCGCCGTTCCGACGAAGACGAGGAACACCAGGAAAGTATGGCGCAGGCAGAAGGTCAGGAGCCAGTCGTAGCCGCGCGTGAAGATATCGTGCCGCTCACCGCCCGCATGCGCCTCGCGGTCGGCTTTCGTCACCGACAGCAGCCGCGAGCACAGCATCGGCGTCAGCGTCAGCGACACGAACATCGATGCCAGGATGGCGACAGTCACCACGACCGCGAATTCGTTGAAGATGCGGCCGATGACGCCGCCCATCAGAAGCACGGGGATGAACACCGCCACCAGCGAGATCGAGATCGAAATGATGGTGAAGCCGATCTCGCGCGCGCCCTTCAGCGAGGCGTCGAAGGCCGACAGCCCATCCTCCTCCATGTGGCGGAAGATGTTTTCGAGCATGACGATGGCGTCGTCGACGACGAGGCCAACGGCGAGCGTCAGTCCCATCAGCGAGATGT
>NZ_RZSC01000747.1:0-2808 GCF_003998155.1 Mesorhizobium sp. M1E.F.Ca.ET.063.01.1.1 | reverse complement strand
CAACGCCATCTGGCGCGCCGACATCCTGCCCTTCTGCCAGGCCGCGCTCAACAACCGCTATCCCTTCAGTCCCGACAGCGCGGTCGACGTCAATGTGCGCGATTTCCAGCGCCTGTTCGGGCCGACCGGGCTGATAGACGCCTTCATCAACGATCATCTGATCAACTATGTCGACACCGCCAGCGAGCCCTGGAAATGGCGGGCGGATTTCGGCCTCGATCCCGCGGCGCTGGCGGCGTTCGAACAGGCAAGGCACATCCGCGACGACCTGTTTCCCGGCGGCACCGGCCCGGTCATGAACTTCACGCTGGAGCCGAAGGACCTGTCGCCCAACGTGGCGCGCGTGACGCTCAACCTCGATGGCCAAAACCTCGTCTACTACAACAACGCGACCAGGCCGCAGCCGATGACATGGCCGGGCAAGGACGGGACCGGCGTGATCTCGCTCGCCTTCCAGCCGGTCGACGGCTCGCCCGAGGTGATGCTCAACGAGACCGGCAGTTGGGCGTGGCTGAGGATGCTGCGCGGCGGCAAGTTCAACGGAACCAAGCTCACCGACGTCTACAGCCTGCGGCTCGGCACAAAAGGCATGTATGCCGATTTCGAGCTCAAGGCGGCCAGCGTCGAGAACCCGTACACGCTCGAGATGTTCAAGAAGTTCACATGCCCACCGCAGATCTGAATATACCCGGCTTCTACGGCAAGATGCCCGCCACCGGCGATTTCGTGACGCGGCGGCTGCCGGCGGATTTCGTGCGCGTCTGGGACCGCTGGCTGGCGCAGCACATCGTGCCGCTGTTCGGGTTTGAAACCTGGCCGACGGATACCGCCTTGCGCTTCCTGGCCGGCCCGGTCTCCTTCGGCGCATCGATGGGTATCGTCGTGCAGAGCGCCGACCGGGTGGGGCGGCAATTTCCGTTGAGCGTCGTCGCAAGGCTTTCGGAGGCGCCTCTCAAGCTGGCCTATTCGGATGCCTGGTTCGACGGCATCGAGGAAGCGGCCTTTGCCGCGCAACGGGGGGAGCTGACGCCCGACGAACTGGATGCTGCTCTGATCGCCCTGCCGTTGCCAGCCGCCGAACAGGACAGCGACATAATCGACGACCTCGTGATGTGGACCGCGCGCACGGATATTTTCGACGTCGACCCACAGGCACCGCAGCCGGCGCTCGAGCAGATCTTCGCCGCAAGCTGGGAGACCAGCTGATGCAGATCTGGAACCAGATGGGCTATCCGCACCAATTCACCATGGGCATGGACAAGGCCGGCCATGAATGGCTGGTCGTGGTGGTGAAAGGCACGTTCGACTTTCCGTCGAAACCGGGCGGGCTGGTGCAGAAGTCGGCAGAGCAGGTTCCGCTGGTCATGGCTGATACCCAGACCGGGGTGCCTGGCTATTCGGCGACGCTGTGGGAGACGGACTTCGCCTTCCGCAAGCCGCGCTGCGATGTGATTGCCAATGGCTGCGCCTATGCACCGGGAGGACGCCCGGCGGAGCGCGTGCCGGTCGGCATCAAGGTGGGCAACTGGTCGAAGCTGTTCGAGGTTGTTGGTCACCGCGAATGGCGCGCCATTGGCCCGGTGTTCACCGCGACCGCGCCGCAGCCCTTCCTGAAGTTGCCGATTTCCTACGATGTCGCTTGGGGCGGTGTCGACCGGCTAGACCCTGAGGACACCCTTCCCGCCAGCTACAAATACAACCCGGTCGGCACCGGCTGGTCGCGAACGAAGAACCAGCGTCTCATCCCAGGCCTGCGGCTACCGAACACACAAGCTGTCAACGAGGAAATCCGCTCGCCCTTCGGCGACTACAAGCCGATGAGTTTCGGACCGATGGGCCGCGGCTGGCCCGGCCGCATCGAACATGGCGGCACCTATGATGAAAACTGGACAAACAACATTTTTCCCTTTCTGCCGCCGGATTTCGACGAGCGGTATTTCCAAATGGCGCCGCCCGACCAGCAGATAGATCATCCGCGCGGGGGCGAAGAGGTGGTGCTGGTGAACCTGACGCCGGAGGGGCGGGTGAGCTTTAGGTTGCCGCCGACTGCATTGCCGATCACCTTGTTCAAGGGCAGGCAGAAAGCGTATGAGGGCGACATCTTTCCGGACACCGTTCTCCTCGACCCTGAGAAGCGCCGCTTCTCGCTGGTTTGGCGCGTCTCACAACGCATCCAGCGGACCATCCTCGATTTCTCAGAGTGCTGGGTCGGTCCGCCGACAGAGTCGATGCTCCGGGCGCGCGCTACTGGGCGCGCCTTCGTTCGGGCCAGTCTCTTTGTCCCTGATGATGAGGCCGAAAGCGCATGAGTATCGGCATCGATATTGCCGCGATCGGCATGGTGACGGCTGTCGGCCTGGATGCACCCTCCGCCTGCGCAGCGATGCGCGCCCGTCTAGACGGTTTCCAAGAAACACGCTTCCTTGGGCCAGGTGGTCAATGGCTGATCGGCGCGCCCGTGCCATTGCCACGCGACTGGATTGGCGAAAAGCGGATGGCCCACCTTGCCGGGGCAGCAATCTGCGAAGCTTTTGAAAGTGCCCCCGAAGCACGAGGTCAGACGGCCCTCATTCTCTGCTTGGCGGAGGAGAATCGGCCTGGCCGACCGGTAGCTGACGGAGCTCGGCTGCTCCGCCATATCGCTGAAATTGTCGATGTCGAACCCCATGCGCGCTCGCGAATCATCAATCACGATCGTGCATCCGGACATGTGGCGCTGGAACAGGCACGCAGGATGATTTCATCCGGCGAGGCGCCTTACGTGATGATCGCCGGCGTCGACAGCTATCTGACGCCTCTGGCCATTGA
>NZ_RZSC01000746.1:0-2812 GCF_003998155.1 Mesorhizobium sp. M1E.F.Ca.ET.063.01.1.1 | reverse complement strand
CGCCGGTCTGCTTCTTGTGCGTGTAGTCCTGCTCATGGGTGCGGGTGATCGTCTCGCGATAGGCCACCTGCGGAGCGCCGACATTGGCTTCCACCTTGAACTCGCGGCGCATGCGGTCGACGATGATGTCGAGATGCAGCTCGCCCATGCCGGCGATGATGGTCTGGCCGCTTTCCTCGTCGGTCTTGACGCGGAAGGACGGATCCTCGGCCGCCAGGCGATGCAGGGCGAGGCCCATCTTCTCCTGGTCGTTCTTGGTCTTCGGCTCGATGGCGATCTGGATGACCGGATCGGGGAATTCCATGCGCTCGAGGATGACCGGGTGCAGCGGATCGCACAGCGTGTCGCCGGTGGTCGTGTCCTTGAGGCCGGCCAGCGCCACGATGTCGCCGGCGTAGGCTTCCTCGATGTCGGCGCGCGAATTCGCATGCATCTGCAGCATGCGGCCGATGCGCTCCTTCTTGCCCTTCACGGTGTTGTCGAGCGAGGTGCCCTTGGTGAGCTTGCCCGAATAGATGCGGGCGAAGGTCAGCGAGCCGACGAACGGGTCGTTCATGATCTTGAACGCCAGCATCGACAGCGGCTCGTTGTCGTCGGCATGACGCTCGATCTCGGCGTCGGTCTTGGCGTCGACCCCCTTGATAGCTGGCACATCGATCGGCGACGGCAGGTATTCGACGACGGCGTCGAGCAGCGGCTGCACGCCCTTGTTCTTGAAGGCCGAGCCGCAGAACATCGGGAAGAACTTCACCGCGATTGTGCCCTTGCGGATCAGCGCGCGGATCTCGTCGTTCGACGGCATTTTGCCTTCGAGGTAATTCTCGAGTGCGGTCTCGTCCATCTCGACGGCGGCCTCGATCATCTTCTCACGATACTGCTCGGCCTTGGCCTTGAGGTCGGCCGGGATCTCGACAACGTCCCAGGCAGCGCCCAGCGTCTCGTCGCGCCAGACGAGCGCGTTCATCTCGACGAGGTCGACGACGCCCTTGAATTCGGTCTCGGCGCCGATCGGCAATTGCATGACGACGGCCTGCGCGCCGAGGCGCGAGCCGATCATTTCCTCCGAGCGGTAGAAGTCGGCGCCGATCTTGTCCATCTTGTTGCAGAAGATCATGCGCGGCACGTGGTACTTGTCGGCCTGACGCCACACGGTCTCGGTCTGCGGCTCGACGCCGGCATTGGCATCGAGCAGCGCGATGGCGCCGTCGAGCACGCGCAGCGAACGCTCCACCTCGATGGTGAAGTCGACGTGTCCGGGGGTATCGATGATGTTGAAGCGGCGCATCTTGCCGTCACGACCCTTCCAGAAGGTCGTGGTCGCGGCCGAGGTGATGGTGATGCCGCGTTCCTGCTCCTGCTCCATCCAGTCCATGGTAGCGGCGCCGTCATGGACTTCGCCGATCTTGTGCGACTTGCCCGTGTAGTACAGGACGCGCTCGGTCGTCGTCGTCTTGCCGGCGTCGATATGCGCCATGATACCGAAATTGCGGTAGTCTTCGATTTTGTATTCGCGGGCCATGGGAGGTGCCTCTCAGTCTCGTTCGCGCTTTACCAGCGGTAGTGCGCGAAGGCGCGGTTGGCTTCCGCCATCTTGTGGGTGTCTTCACGCTTCTTGACGGCGGTGCCGCGGTTGTTGGCCGCATCCATCAGCTCGCCCGAGAGGCGGTCGATCATGGTGGTCTCGTTGCGGTTGCGTGCCGCAGCGATCAGCCAGCGGATGGCCAGCGCCTGACGGCGCTCGGGGCGCACGTCGACCGGAACCTGGTAGGTGGCGCCGCCGACGCGGCGCGAGCGCACTTCCACATGCGGCGCGACATTGTCGAGCGCCTGATGGAAGACGGTGACCGGCTCCTGCTTGGTCTTGGCCTGGACCTGATCCAGCGCGCCGTAGACGATGGTCTCGGCAACCGACTTCTTGCCGTCATACATGACGGCGTTCATGAACTTGGTGACGATCAGGTCGCCGAACTTGGGGTCCGGATTGATCTCACGCTTTTCTGCACTGTGACGACGGGACATGGCTTTTGTCTCTCAATCTCGTGGCACGGCGCAGTCAAAAAAGCGCCGAAGCCGGAAACCCTTACTTCGGACGCTTCGCACCGTATTTCGAACGGCGCTGCTTGCGGTTCTTCACACCCTGCGTGTCGAGCACGCCGCGGATGATGTGATAGCGGACGCCCGGCAGATCCTTGACGCGGCCGCCGCGGATCATGACCACCGAGTGCTCCTGAAGGTTATGGCCTTCGCCCGGGATGTAGCCGATCACTTCAAAACCATTGGTCAGGCGGATCTTGGCCACCTTGCGCAGCGCCGAGTTCGGCTTCTTCGGCGTCGTGGTGTAGACGCGCGTGCAGACGCCCCGCTTCTGCGGGTTCTGCTGCATGGCCGGGACCTTGTTGCGCTTCACCGGCGCCAGGCGCGGCTTGCGGATCAGCTGGTTGACGGTAGGCATTAAACCCTCTTGTCTCTCAATTCCGTGTCTTGCCCTGTCAGGGCCGCTCAAAGCGCCATTTCCATACGCAAATTCGGGCAAAACACCGCGTCTCGCGGTCCTGCCCGAACAAATTGCAGAGGAAGCGGAAGCCGCTTCATGCGCGCCGGAAATGTCTTTTCGCTCGTAAAACGAACCCTGTTTGAGACAAACTCCAAAGCGCGTCGCCTCGGAAAGGCAAGTCTCACATCGGTTCTGACGGGGCGGCTTCTACTCGCACGGCCCCTATCCGTCAACCCCGAAGCAGCAAATATTGCGCCCAATTCGAGGCTTGGCAGCCATGCGGAAAACGCATGTAATTTTCTTGCGTCTTTTTTCAAG
>NZ_RZSC01000745.1:0-2826 GCF_003998155.1 Mesorhizobium sp. M1E.F.Ca.ET.063.01.1.1 | reverse complement strand
CCATCAGGTTGATGACATTGCCGCGCTCCGGTGCCGCCGCGATGATCGGCTTGTGGCCTTTCAGCTTCTCGCGGATCATCGCCATCAGCGCCACTTCGTAGCGATCCTCATAGTTCTTCGGATCGAAGTGGGTTTCCTTCTGCTTGATCAGCGCCTGGGCAAGCTCCAGCATTTCCGGGTCCGGCTTACCCGCCGGGATGTTGCCGAAATATTCAGCCGTGCCGCGCACTTCGTTGGGGTTCCTCAAGGTGCAGACGAACATGCCGTTCTCGCGCGCGCCGATCGTCACGACACGCTCACGGCTGGAGAGAACGAGGCGCGCAATCGCCAGCTTGCCGGATTTGCGCATGGCTTCCCGCAGCACGGCGAAGGTTTCCTCCGCCATGGCGCCGTCGGGTGCCAGATAATAGGGCGAGTCCTGGTAAATGACATCGACCTCGTCCTCGTCGACGAAGGCCTCGATGTTCATCGTGTGGTTGGATTCGATCCTCACCGCGTCGAGGTCGGCATCATCGATGATGATGTACTGCTTGTCCTCGTATTCGTAGCCTCTTACCAGATCCGAGCGTTCGACCAGGCCGAGCTCGGGGTCGACCGGCTTCATGTTGATGCGGTTGTGGGTCTTCTTGTGCAACTGGTTGAACGAGATGCGCTCGCTCGCGCTGGTGGCCGGATAGAGCCGAACCGGACAGCTGACGAGGCTGAGCTTGAGATAACCTTTCCAACTTGCCCTGGGCGCCATGATGAACTCCTACGCGGCCATGCACTGACGGTTAATTGCAGCGCTTCGTCCGAAGGACGAATGAGGCTGCGGAAATCCTACACCGACCCCTGATGGTACATGCAAATTGCTGACGAAGTGTTTTTGGGGCGGATTGGGCCGGAGGATAGTTCAAATTGTAGGAAGCGTCGATGGAGAGGGATTGAGACGCTGGCGATTGGCCGAAAGCCTTGATGCTTCGTCATTCTAGGGCGAAGCAAGGAGCGAAGCGACGCGCGCAGACCCTAGAATGACGAAAAACGGGAAGGCAAATCCCTCGCAGCCTCATCGATCTCCGCCCAGGGATCGCCCGACGTCTCCAAGAGCCCTGGCAGCGAGGCGTAGTTCAGATCCTCCGGCGCGTCGATCGTCTCCAGGTCCGTCCAACTCACCGGGGTCGAGGCCGGCAAATTGGTGCGGGCGCGCAGCGAATAGGGCGCCGCGGAGGTGTGGCCGCGGGCGTTGCGGTGGAAATCGATAAAGATGCGGCGCCTGCGGTTTTCCTTGCCCATCGTCGTGGTGAAGGTGTCAGGCGCGGTCGCGGCGAGAAAGGTGGAAATGGCGCTCGAGGCCTGGTGCAGTTTCTTCCAATTCTGCTTCTCCGTCACCGGCACGGTGATGTGGATGCCCTTGCCTCCGGAGGTCTTCGCGAACGGCACCAGGCCGAGGCTTTCCAGCCCACCCTTGATGTGGACGGCAGCCTCGACCACCTCGCGCCAGGAAATCCCCTCGCCCGGGTCGAGGTCGAAGACGATCTGATCCGGCTTGTCGAGCCTGGTGCGGTGCGCGCCCCAGGTGTGGAACTCGACAACGCCGAACTGCGCCAGCGCAAGGTAGCCCTTGGCGTCCTCGACCGAGAGATAGGTCTTGGTCTCGCCTTCCGAATTGGTGGACTCGAACACCGCTACCGATGGCGGCATGCCGGTGAAGGCGTGGCGCTGGAAGAAGCAGTCCTGTGGCTTGCCGGTCGGGCAGCGCACCAGCGACACCGGGCGGCCGATGATGTGCGGCAGCATGAAATCGCCGACCAGCGCGTAGTAGACGGCGATGTCGAGCTTGGTCGGCCCGGTCTTGCCGAAAAGCCGCCGCTCCGGATTGGTGACCCAAATGGCGGCAAGGTCGGATTCCGCGATCAGCCGCTTGCGCTTGACCGGCACCGGCGTGGTCAGGCCGCCGACATCGCGCAACCCGCGAAAGACGCCGTGGCGCAAGGCATTGTCGGCGGTGCGGTTGGCGTAGTGGATGCGGGCCGAGAGCAGCGGCTTGACCCAGTGCATCTCGCGCATGATCTCGCGCGGCACGCCTTCGGGCGGCGTGGCGCCGGCCGTCAGCCGCTCCAGCCTGGCGAGCAGGTCCGTCGCCATGTCGCGGTCGAAGCCGGTGCCGACCTTGCCGCGATAATGCAATTCGCCATCCTCGAACTCGGCCATGCCGAGCGCCGCCAGCCCCTCCGCCCGGTCGGAGACAGTGTAGCCGGCGATGACGAAATCGCCTGTCTTTTGCGCCTTGATCTTGGTCCAGCTCTTGGTGCGGCCGCTCTGGTAGATGGCGTCGGCGCGTTTGGAGACGACGCCTTCCAACCCCAGTTCCGTCGCCTGTTCGTATAGACCTCGCCCGTCGCCTTCGACATGGTCGCTGTACTGGATGGCGGAATTGGCGGCCTGACCGGCGAGCAGTTCGGCAAGCAATGCCTTACGCTTCTGCAGCGGCACCTTGCGCAGATCCCAGCCGTCGAGGTGGAGAAGATCGAAGGCGTAAAAATGCAGCTTCGAGCCGGCGCCCTCGGCCAGCGCGTCCTGGAGCAGCGCGAAGCGCGAGATGCCCTTCTCGTCGAGAACCATGATCTCGCCATCGATGATCGCCCGGCTGACCGGCAGGCGCGAGAAGGCCTGCGGGAGATTGCCATAGCGCTTCGTCCAGTCGATGCCGCCGCGAGTGATCAGCCGCACCTCGCCATCGATGACATGCGCCATGGTGCGGTAGCCGTCGAACTTGATCTCGTGCAGCCAGAGCTCGCGGGTTTTCTGTGCGGGGTGTTCGCTGCCCGGCGGCTCCGTCACCTGGGT
>NZ_RZSC01000744.1:0-2832 GCF_003998155.1 Mesorhizobium sp. M1E.F.Ca.ET.063.01.1.1 | reverse complement strand
TTGGCACCCTGCGAGATCAGGCTTTCGACGTCGGTGAGCTGCTTGCCCGGATTGGACTGCGCGTCGGCGGAGATATATTTGTCGCCGGCCGCCTCGATGGCCGCCTTCATCGCCGCTTCGTCGGTCTTCCAGCGTTCTTCCTGGAAATTCGACCACGAAACGCCGATCACCTTGTCCTTCGCCTCTGCGGCCGACGCCAGCGTCAGCGACATGGCGACACCCGCCAGCATGGCGGCTGCGAATCTCTTCATGATTTCCTCCCTGCGCCCTTGCGGCGCGACCCAGACTGGCCCGAAGGCCGGCACTGAGGCTCTTTTTTTCGAGCCTCGAAAAAATAGTGGTCCAACGCCGAAGCGCTGTCAACAGCGATTCTGATGGTTTTTGACGTGTCGTGAACTTTTTTTCGAGACCCGCAATAAATAATGACAGCCTCCGCCGCTTCTGCCACTATCCCGGAACAGTTTCGGAAGAAGAGCAGAACCGCTTCCACCGGACTGAACAACAAATCCAGGGCGGTTCGGTGGCTGTATCAAGGAACTGAACCGGTCTGGCGCGTCGCCGACGGCCCATGCATTGTCAAGAGGCCGCGCTGACCGGGGAGGAAGGAAAGAATGTCGGTCGGAATCCGCCACGACGACCTGCGCCGGCGCAACCGCGCCATGGTGCTCTCGGCGGTGCGCCGGGCCGGCCAGCCGTCGCGAACCGAGATCGCCGCGACGACCGGGCTCAGCCACTCGACGATTTCGGCAATCTCCTCGGACCTGATCCAGGAAGGCATCCTGACCGAGGGCAAGCCGAGCGAGACCGCGTCATTGAAGCGTGGACGGCCGCAGGTCGGCCTCGCCCTCAATCCCGAAGCGGCCGCCGTGGTGACGGTGGTGCTGTCGCTGAATTTCCTCTCCGTCGCCGTCATCGACTATGCCGGTCAGGTCATTGCCGAGGAACAGCGGCGCCTCGACACGCTGACCATGCCGCGCGACGAGCTGATCGGCGAATGCATGGCGATCGTCAGGCGCCGCCTGGAGGACCCCGACCTCGATGTCGGCAGCGTTGCGCGCATCGCCATGGGCATTCAGGGCATCACCGATTCCCATGCCCGCGCCATGCTGTGGTCGCCGATCACGCCACTGACCGACATTCCTTTCGCCGACATCCTGGAGCATGAATTCGGCATTCCGGCCACCATGGAGAACGACTGCAACATGATGGCGGTGGCGCTGCAGTGGCGCGACCCCGACCGCTACCACGACAATTTCATCGCCATCCTGCTCTCGCACGGCATCGGCATGGGTCTTGTGCTGAAGGGCGAGCTGTTCACCGGCACGCATTCTTCCGGAGGCGAGTTCGGCCACATGATTCACCGCCCGGGCGGCGCGCTCTGCCGTTGCGGACGCCGCGGCTGCGTCGAGGCCTATGCCGGCAACTACGCCATCTGGCGCAATGCCAAAGGGATGAGCGAGGACTCCGAGCCGGTCGATGTCAGCGATGCCGACATGCGGGCGCTTGCCGCCAAGGCGCGCGAGAAGGACGGCCCGGAACGCGAGGCCTATCGCAGGGCGGGCGAGGCGCTGGGCTTCGGCCTCGGCAACCTGTTCGCGCTGATCGACCCGGCGCCGGTCGCCGTGGTCGGCGTCAGCGCCGCGGCTTTCGACCTGATAGAGCCGGCGCTGCGCGAGGCCATTGCTCAGACCGCTGGCGGCCAGCACTCCAAATCGATCTCCTTCGACACCGAGCCGAACGAATTGCCGCTCATCCGCGAAGGCTGCGCCATGCGCGCGCTGACCTTCGTCGACCAGGAGATCTTTGCGCCGGGCGTGCAGGCGAGGTCCGGCGCAACCGGGAAAAACGTCGCCTGACGATGGGGTGAAACCAATCATCTCTAAGCGACCGAATTTCCGACCCAATTGGGAACGTTGGCCTCCGACCGCTGTGCGCCAGAAACGGTCATTCGCACGGGCACCTAAAGCATGTCTCCCGAAAGTGGTAACCGGTTTCGGGACAAAGACATGCGTAAAATCAAAAACCTAAAGCGTACGGAGCGAATCTGAATGATCGCGACGCGCTTTAGCGAGTCATTCGGGTAGACCCGCCATTAGATAGCCATCAACGAAATGCTGGCGATCCGCGTCGCGGCGGAACGGCTGCGTGCTCGCCCATTGCCGAGCGGAAAAATGCGGGTTGGCGGCGAGGAATTGTCGTGCTTCCTCCTTGGCCTCTTCGATCCGACCAAGCTGTGCAAGGGCGGCAGCCAAAATCCGCCGCGACCCTGTCCGGTAGGTTGTTTCATGCCGAAGGGTGTCGACCGCATCCTCGTAGCGGCGCGCAGCATATTCTACGTACCCGCGCAGCCAATAGCATCGTCCGGGTGGGTAAGGATCCAGCCGGAAGGCATTTTGAATGCACTCGATCCCCTCGACGGCGTTACCCAGATGCGCTTTCGATTCGCCCAGGAAGATCCAAGTGTCGGCGTGGTTGGGATCGATCCTCAACGCTGTCGCAAATTCCGCCGCTGCCTCATCCGCCCTAAAGTCGAATTGCAAAACATAACCCAGGATTGAATGCGCGCCTGCGTTCCCTGGATCGAGCGATACCGCCCGCTCGGCCTCAGCCCGCCCGAGTGAACGGTACTCCTCAGGCTCTCCCCAGAACATCCAACCAAGCAGGTGCGACATCGCGAGCCAGGCATGCGCCTCCGCGAAGCCTGGATCCAGCTGGATCGCTCTTTCGAGGAGCGGACGTGCGGTCTTGTTCGCCTCTTGCGACTGGGTCACCAGCGACCGCCCGCGCACCAGAAGCTCGTAAGCTTCGAAATTCGACGTCCTCTGCCGGGGC